>DASPZT010000185.1:0-15193 GCA_035636135.1 Candidatus Limnocylindria bacterium
TCTGCAGCAGCGCCCAGAAGCCCACCTCGCCCCGCCACTCCGGATGGACCTGGAGCAGCCGATCGTAGGCGAGGAACCCACGGACGATGTTCTTGGACAGGTCCATCCGATCGACCCGGAAGATCACGTGGCGCGTCCGCCAGCGCAGGATGTCGCGTTCGGCGCGCTCGACGGCCGGTGTCCGGGCCGACGCTTCGAACTCGCGCACGTCGATGGAGATTGGGTAGTTGCGTACCCACACCGTCCGACCTCGGTAGAAGGCCACCTGTTGCCGCAGGTCGATGGGCAGACCCATGTTCTCTTCGCAGGTCAGCAGGAAGTTGCGGACATCGCTGCGCGTCTGCAGGCCGACCACGTCGCTGGCCAGTAGGCCATCCATGATCTCGTCCCGCATGTACTGGGGCAGGACCTTCCAGTACTGGGGGGTGGGCCAGGGGATGTGGACGTAATGCTGCAGGATGGCGTCCGGCAGTTCCCGGCGCACCAGCCGGGGCACCAGGTAGAGCTGGTAGTCGTGGGAGAGGACCAGCGGCCGCTTGTGGCCGCGGCGGGCCTCGTTCACCACCTGCTGGGCGAACAGCTGGTTGACCCGGCGGTAGCCTTCGGTCCAGGCGTGATGGGTGCTGTTGTCCAGGATGGGGGCCTCGGCCAGGTTCCACAGGTAGTGCTGGACAAACCACAGCAGCGGGTTGGCGATGGTGTTGTAGTAGAGGTCGTAGGCCAGCCGCGGCGGCTTCACCCAGAGGACCCGATAGCGCAGCCCCTCCTCGGTCTGCAGCGACATCGGTTCCGAGCCGTCGCTGGCCGACAGCTCCTGGTCTGGCCCCTCGCGGGCACAGGCCACCCAGACCGCCCCGGTCGCCTGCGCCAGCCCGGCCAGCCCGGTCACCAGGCCGCCGCCTCCGCGCACGAAGCGGTATTCCTCGTCGGCCTCCAGCTGGACGTCGACCGGGGCCCGGTTGGCCACGATCACTGGATGGAGGTCCTTGAGGAGCTGCCGGGTGTATTCCTCGATGGCGATCATGGGCTCCAGTATCGCCCGCCAGCCCGCTGCCCGTCAGCAGGCAGGCTGGTTGCAAAGGAAGTCCATTTCCTGATACCCTAACTGTAAGCTAACTGACCGCTGTATCCGACACTTTCCTCGCACAGGGAGGTGGCCTAGCGAATGGGCCGCGCACAGCCGGCGAACGACATCGCGTCCAGCCGCGCCGTCTTTACCCCCAGTATTGCCAGCGAGATCCTCAATTTGCATCCGCGGACGCTGATGATCTACGAGAGCGAAAACCTGATCAAGCCGCAGCGGACGGTGACCAATCGGCGGCGCTATTCGGAGGAGGACATTCGGCGGGTCCAGGCAATTCAGTTTCTGACCCGAGAAAAGGGCGTAAACCTGGCCGGGGTTAAATACGTCCTTCGCCTCCTGGAAGCCCTTCAACGGCGGGGCCTGGAGCTCGATCGGGTGCACGAGCTGCAGGGCCTCCAGGACCTCGCCGGTCTAGCGTGAGGGGGAACCACCGTCACCCGCCCACTTTGTGTAGATACAAAACCCTTGACAGCGGTTTCCGGTTGTGTACTATGCTAGCTATCAAGTTCTATGCCAGCGTCAAGGTGAGACAACAAGGCAAGCCGGAAGGGGGTTCATGCCATGCTCAGTGAGGCGATCGAAGAGATTCACCGGGGTTACCAGATGGCCGAGGACCGCCGCCAGGCCGAGCTGCGGCGGCGGGCGGGAGTACGACAGGTGGACTCCTTCTTGCTCCAGGTCGAGAACCTGATCGAGGGGCGGCATGCCGCCATCCCCGAGAGCCTGATGGACGAGATCATGCGCTTTGTCCGTCCCCTCAGCCGCAAGCTGCACCGCGTGCTCAGCCGGAACGTCACGCGCGATCCGGTGCGGGTCCTGGATGTGCTGTTCGATGCCCAGGAGTTGCTGAGGGCACGGCAGCCCATGCTCGCCGCCTAGTCATCTCGCTCTGCGGTCCTTTTCCCCCTCTCCCTCGCGGGAGAGGGCGGGGTGAGGGTGTCCCTTGCCAGGGGCTGCGCCGCAAAAACCTATCCACGTTGCACTCACCAAGCGGGCCAGACCGGCCCGTTGACTCGGCCAGCCGCCTCCGGTAGCGTTCGGCATCGGCCTCCCGCGGGGCCTGGTGTACCCTTCCAGAGATTCGATGCCCCGGTTTCCGCCGATCCTCACCCAACGCCTGCGCCGTCGCTGGTGGCTGCTCCCCCTGGCGCTGCTCGCCGCTGTCCTGGTGGTCTTAGTGCGGACCGCCACCGCCCCGCTGTCAGTTGGCGCTACCGTTCCGGACGGCGATCAGCAGGTGGCCCGCACCACCGCCATCGACTTCACCTTCAACCAGGACATGAACGAACCATCGGTGCGGCAGGGCGTCAGCATCGACCCGGCCGCCCCCTTCACGCTCGCCCAGATCAATCCCCGCCACTTCCTGTTTAAGCCCCAACTGGACGAAGACACCACTTACCACGTCCACCTGACCGGGCTGCGGAAGGCGATCGGTTTTGGTGGGCTCACCTATGCCTTCAGCTTTCATACCGAACCGGCGCCCAAGATCACCGGGCTGCGCCTCGAAGGGGCGCCCCTAGCGGAAGGACAGCAGGCGGTCCCGCTGCGCGGCACGCTGGCCATCACCTTCTCGCAACCGATGGATGCCAGCCACGTGCCCATCCTGATCGACGGCGCTCCGGTCGACGCCGCAACGATCCGATGGGATCCCAACGCCACCACGGCCTCGGTTCCAATCAGCCTGGCCCACAGCCGGCCGCACTCGGTCTCGGTCCCCCAGCAGGCCTTGAACCGCCGGCACGACTCCTTACTCGCGGACTGGAAAGTTGGCTTCACGACCATGATCCAGGTTCCGTCGGCGGGTTCCACCGCCCGGATCGGCACCGGCTATGGCCCCGTGATCATCCAGATCGAGAACAGCGGCCAGCCAACCGTCCGCCCGCAATCGGGGATGCAGCAGGCTGACATGATCTACGAGTACATCAGCGAGTACGGCATCCCTCGCCTGACCGCGATTTACTGGCACCCACCGAGCACCTTAATCGGGCCGGTCCGCAGCTGCCGCCTGATCACGGTCCAGCTGGAGCAGATGTACCACGGCATGATCTACTGTTCCGGCGCCAACGATTTCGTGCTGGGCCAGGTCTGGAAGTATCCGAACATCGTCTATGACTACGCCTACTGGCTGCCCATCATGTTCCGGACTGATGCTCGGGTCGCACCGCATAACGTGATGGCCCGGCCGGACCAGGTTACCCAACGCACGGCCGCGGCCCTGGGGGCTTTGCCCTACGATGTGGCGCCCGCCCACGCGGACGTGCCCCTGCCGGGCGCCGTGCCTGCCACCGACATCGTGGTTTCCCAGCACGGCGCCATCTGGCGCTACAACGCCACCGCCAGGGAATATTTCAAGTGGCAGGACGGTGCCCCCTTCACCAACGCGGGGACCGGCCAGATCCATGCCAAGACCGTCATCGTCGAACACGTCCGCTCACGCATCGACACCACCCCGGGGAACTTCTTCCACCACTACTACACCGAGTACTACGAGCTCGCTGGGGAGGGCTCGGCCGAAATCTATTCAGACGGAGGAGTGATTCATGCCACGTGGCGCCACCCTGATCGGACTGTACCCGTCGTCTACTACGGACCCGATGGCAACCCCGTCGATCTCAACACGGGGCTGACATGGGTTCACGTCATCGGATCGGATCAATAAGCCTCGCGCAGGGTGCGCGCCGTCGGTGGTGGGTGGCGGTGATCCCGCTGGTCCTGGTCGGACTGGCGGCCGTCGTCCGGCTGCTGACCATGCCGCTGGAAGTCAGCGCCAACGTCGCCGACGGGGACCAGGCGGTCGCCCGGACGGCGAGTATCGACTTCAAGTTCAACAAGGACATGCTGGCCGGTTCGGTGCAGCAGGGCTTCACCATGACGCCGTCGGTCCCGGTGACCTTCGCCGCAGTGAGCCCGCGCGAGTTCCAGTTTTCGCCCATCATGAAGCCGGAGACGGCCTACCACGTGGTGCTGACCGGGGCCAGGGAGGCCTCCGGGAGCGGCACCGTCACCCGGAGCTTGACCTTTCGGACCGAGGCGGCGCCCACGGTGGCGGCCGTCCGCTTTGATAACCAGCCGCTCAAAGATGCGGCCCAGTTCGTCCCGGTGCACGGCAAACTGGCCGTCGCCTTCTCGGAAGCGATGGACAATGCCCGCACGCCCCTCCTGCTGGACGGCAAGGCGCTGCCCGCCAGCCAGGTGCAGTGGTCCGGCGACGGGCTCATCGCCACCTTGGATCTGACCCTCAAGCACAGCAAGCCGTACGTGCTGGCGGTGTCGCAACAAGCGCTCAACCGCAAGCACGATCCGTTCCTGGCGGACTGGAAGCTGAGCTTCACTACCGTCCTGGAGGTCCCATCGGCCGGCGACCCCAGCCGGATCGGGTCGGGAGCGCCCATCCTGATGCAGATCGAAAACAGCCTGGACGCGCGGCCGCAGGCAGGCATGCAGCAAGCCGACATGATCTATGAGTACCTCAGCGAGGGGTCGGTGCCGCGCCTGACGGCCGTGTACTGGCACCCGCTGCCGGTCCTGGTCGGCCCCATTCGCAGCTGCCGCCTGATCACCATCCGGCTGGAGCTGATGTACAAGGGCTTCATCTACTGCTCCGGGGCCAACGACTACGTCCTGGGCAAGGTCTGGCAGCACCCGGACCTGGTCAACGACTTCAGCTACGGCCAGGGCAACGTCTTCTTCCGGACGCCCGACCGGAGGGCGCCCCACAACGTGATGATCCACGGGGTCAATGCCACCAACTTCGCCGCGGCGAAGAACGTGCCGCGGCCCCTGTACGAACTCGCGCCCAAGCACGACGATGCCGCCGTTACCGGGGACCCGGCGACGGCCATCACCGTCCCGGACCACGACGCGGTCTGGAGATACGACCCGGCCCGGAAGGAATACCTGAAGTGGCAGGACGGGGCGCCCATGATCAATATGGGGACGGGCCAGGTGCACGCCAAGACGGTCATCGTGGAGCACGTGACCTCCTTCCTGGACACCAATCCCGCCAACACCTTCTGCTCCATGGGGCACTGCTACCACACGGAGGCTTACGAGTTGACCGGGGAGGGGCCGGCCGAGGTCTACGTCAACGGCATCGTGATCCACGCCACCTGGAAGCATGCCGACCCCGACGTGCCGGCGGCCTACTACACGCCGGACGGGGACCCGATCACGCTGGACACCGGGCTCACCTGGATCCACGTCCTGGGCTCCACCGTCTGGCACAGCGGGATTTAGCAAACCTGACGGGGAGCCGCACCGAGCGGCCGTTCCCCGATTGTCCCCTCCCTTGAGTTGAGGGAGGGGGAGGTGAGGGTGCCACCGTAGCGTGTCCTCGCTTTCCACTTGTTACACTCGGGCCGTGCTTACGGTGCTGGCGGACTGCATCGTCCCCATCCAGTGCGTCAACCCGCGCAGCGATTACAGCACGGCTCCGCCTCTGACCCTTGACTACTGGGTGGCAGCCTTGCTGATCGTGATCGGGTTCGCCGTGGCCGGCATGCTCATCGTCATTCGCCGGCGCATGTAAGGTCTGGGGCTGCCCTGGCTTCGACCACCGTTTTCATCGTTCCCCACACGCACTGGGACCGCGAGTGGTACGCGCCATTCCAGGCGTTCCGAGCCCGGCTGGTCGATCTTTGGGACGACCTGCTGGCGCTGACCGAATCCGACCCCGCGTTCCGCTTTCTGCTGGACGGCCAAACGGTGGTCATCGAGGACTACCTGGCGATCCGCCCCGAAAACCGGGGGCGCGTTGACCGCGCCATTCAAGCGGGACAGGTCCAGGTCGGCCCCTGGTACACACTGCCGGACGAGTTCCTGGTCAGCGGCGAGACCCTGGTCCGCAACCTGGCTCGCGGGATTCCCCTGGCTCAGGCCCACGGCGGGTCCATGCTGGTCGGGTACCTTCCCGACTCGTTCGGTCACGCGGCCCAGATGCCCCAGATCTACCGGCAGTTCGGGATGCGCCATGCGGTGGTCATGCGCGGGGTGCCCCGCACCATCGACCGTGTGGCGTTCCAGTGGGTCGCGCCCGATGGGTCCTCGGTGCTGGCCGCCTACCTGGCCGGTGGATACGGCCAGGGGGTCGACCTGCCCACTACGGGTGAGGCCCTGGCGCGGCGGATTCGGACGATCCTCAAGGCGGTGGAGCCGTTTGGGGCAGGGTCAGATGTCCTGGTCATGAATGGCAACGACCATGTGTCCCCACAGCTGGGCTTGACCGCAGCGGTGGCGGCGGCCGGGACCCATCTCGACGGCGTCACGGTGCGCCTGGCCCGACTGGCCGAGTACCTGGACCGGCTCCCGCCATCGGGCTGGCCCCGCTGGGCTGGAGAGCTGCGCGCGTCATCGCGCGCCAACGTCCTGATGGGGACGCTCTCCATCCGCGGTCGCGACAAGCAAGCCTACTTCCGCGCCGGCCTGACGCTGGAGCGGCTGGCCGAACCGCTGGCGGCGCTGACCGGCCTGCCGGCCCAGGGATTTCTGCGGGAGGCCTGGACCAACGTCTTGCAGAACGCCGCCCATGACACCGCCTGCGGCAGCGGCATCGATGCGGTAGCCGTCGAGGCACGCGGTCGAAGCGATGCGGCGCAGCAGCTGGCGGACGCGGTTGTCTCCCGCGGGCTGGCTCGGGTCGCTACCCAGGCAGGAGGCAGCGACGTCGACGCCGAGCGCTACGAGGCCGTCGTCTGGAACCCGAGTCCGTTCACCCGAGCCGGCCTGGTGCAACTGGAGGTCAGCGGCGACCACCCGCACTGGACCGTCGAAACTCCCGACGGGCGCCAGGCTGTCCAATCGCTGGCCGTTGCCCAGTCGAGTGCGCAGCAATCCTTCGAGCTGCGAGCCGAGGACGTGCATGGGCTACTCGGTTGGCTGCGCGAGCGCCCCATCCTGAACCAGGCCGTTCGGGCGGTCGACTTCCAGGCGGCCGGCGCCGAGGTTCGGGTGCGAGTGCAACTGGGGCGAGGCGCGACCGGGATCGACCTCGACCAGGTCAGTCGCACGGCCGAGTCGTTTGCCACCACGCCGGGCGTGCAGCGCTTCCAGATCCAGGTCGAGCCCCTACCTGTCCAGCGCCTCCTCGTCCCGGCAGGCAGGGTCGACGGCCTCGGCTGGAGCCGGCTGCGGCTCACGCCCCGAGCCGGGCCGCGGGGCCACGCCGGGGTGGCCGTCGCCGACGAGCGCCTGGAGAACGATCGCCTGGCGGTCCAGCTCGAATCGGATGGCACGATCACGGTGCAGCAGCGGGACATGGCCTATCCGGGACTGCACCGCCTGGTGGACGAGGGCGATGCCGGCGACGAGTACAACTTCTCGCCGGTGGACGAACCCCCGCTCACCCAGCCGGAACGCGTCGGCCTGGCCTGGACGGCGGAAGGCGGTCCCCTCCGCGGCGCCCTGGAGCGAGAGCTGATCTACCGTCTACCGGACGGCCTGAGCCCGGACCGGGGCCGGCGGTCGGACACGGTGATCGAGGTTCCGGTCCGGGAGCGCGTGACGCTGGAACGCGCCGAGGCGCGGCTGGACTTCACCCTGGAGCTGGACAACCAGGCCGCTGACCATCGCCTCCGGGTTCACTTTCCGATCCCGTTCGACGTCGCCTGGTCGCACGCCGATACCGCCTATCACGTGACCCGCCGGCCGGTGATCCGGGCCCAGCTCGAAGAGGGCGCGTCGGAATGGGAACTGCCCACCTATCCGATGCGCAGCTTTGTGCACCTGTCCGACGGCCGGCGCGGCGTGACCCTGGTGACCCATGGCCTGCACGAGTACGAGGTCCTGCCCGGACCGCCGCCGGTGCTGGCCCTGACCCTGATCCGGGCGGTCGGCTGGCTCTCCCGAGAAGACCTGCGCTTCCGGCGCGGCCACGCTGGACCGCCGCTTCGGACCCCGGGCGCCCAGGCGTTCGGACCGCACCGCTTCCAGTACAGCCTGATCTTCCACGACGACGAGTGGACACCAGAGGCCGTCTGGCGGCTGGCCGAGGCAACCCTCCTGCCGCTCCAGGTGGCGGGCATCTTCGGTGGAGCCGGTGACCCGCAGCGCGGCGGGGCGTCCATCACCCTGGAGCCGGCGACCATCCAGCTCACGGCGTGCATCCCCGACGGCGACGGCTACCTGCTGCGGCTGCTGAACGCCGCGGACCAGGCACACGAGGCCCGAGTCCGATTCAAGCCCACACCGAGCCGAGTGCTGCGGGTCACGCTCGATGGCGCCCCGTCGGAGCCGGTCGCGCTCGAGGGTGACACCGTCCGGTTCGACGTCCGGCCCTGGGAGATTGCGACCCTGCGCATCAGCGCCTAAGCGCGGGGGTTCTTAGGCGGCCGCGAACGCCTTCTCGCGGTTCATCCACCGAGGCACAGCTTCCAGCAACGCCGCCCCTTCGACCTGGGTCTTGATCACGTACTCGAGCGCTCCCAGCTGCAGGGCGCGCTTGACCAGCGTTGGCTCGCTGAAGTTGGAGAGGACCACCACCGGCGTTTCTTTCGTCTCATCCGAGGCGCGCAACGTTTGCAGGACCAGCATCCCGTTCTGGCGAGGCATCATCACGTCCAGGAGGATCACGCTCGGCTTCACTTTGGCGCAGACGTCGACTCCGGAAATGCCATCGCTGGCGACGTGCACCGTGTAGCCGTTCCCCCGAAATAGCGTCGCGTAATACTCGGCCACCGTCTGGTCGTCCTCGATGATCACGAGAGTGCCCCGATCGCCCCCGGTGGGCATTTCGGATCCCTCCGGCGGCGTCCACCCGTGGCTCTCGGCCGGGGCAGGCTCAGTGGCTACCGAGCTGAACAGGGGCTCCTCGACTTGAGTTTCGGATTCGTCGGGGGCGGACGAGACCGAGGCCTGGGACTCGGCCGGCTCGGCATTCTCGGCGGTTTCGGCGGGCGGTTCGGTTCGCCAGGGATCGGCCCAAGGTTCTGCGGTGCTCTCCGCCGGGGTTTCGACCGCTTCAGCGGCGGCCTCCACCGGCTCGGGCGACACGCTCGTCTGCTCATGCGTCAGGTCGTCATGGCTGGAGGGAGCCGGTTCGGCGACCACTGGCTCGAAGCGAAACACGGGCTCCTCAGGCTCAGCCGCCGGCTCTGTGACCGACGCCGGCTTCTCGTCGGCAGCCGGGGGCGACGCCTTCTCGTCCTCGCCGAAGAGCATCGCCCGCATGGCGGCGCGTGAGTCCGAGACTGCCGGCCGTGGTTGCTCCCACACCCTGGAATAATCCGCGGCGGGCGAGGCGGGCGCTGCCTCTTCGTGTGGCGCGACAGCGGTCTCTTCCGCGTCGGGGGCCGGGCTGGCCTCCTCGTCTTGTGAGGCCGAGACGACCGGCTCGTCCTCGGCGGCAGGCGCCTCGCCGGGCTCGGCCCCCGGGGGCGGCGCCATGACGGCGCTGGGCGTCAGCGCGGCAACGGATGCGGGCGGGGGTGTCCACGCTGGGGGCGGTTCGGCTACGGGCGCGGCTTCGCCGAACCCGGTCGATCGTTGCAGGGTCTTCTCCAGGTTCTGCAGGACCGACAGCGAGAACCGCTTGCGCTTGGGCTTGGCCTTGGCTGGTGGCGGCTCCACCGGAGCGGGAGCGGGCGCAGCCGTCATCGCCACCGGAGTGGGCACATAGGTGGGAAGAGGCGGTGGGACCGGTTCCGACAGGGGCACGCTGGGCGCGGGTGCCGGAGCCGCGATGGGCGGCATCGCCGGCGGCGCGGTAGAGGCCGCCTGCTGGAATGGCAACTGGAACGGCGGTTGGAAGAACGGGTGAGACGGCGGCGCTGGCGCCGGCCCGGCGGGTGGGACGTAGGTTGGCCACGGACCGGCACCGGCCGGGGCTGGAGCGGGCCGTGGGCCGGCCGGCGGCTGCATCGGCGGCCCCGGCGTCGCCCAGGGCGGGCTGGGCGGCGGGGCGTAGGTGGGTGGCGGAGCGCCTCGGCCGGGCGACGCCGTCGGGCCAGCTCCCCAGCCGGCGGGGGCGGGCGGGGTGTAGACGGGGGTTGGCCCGATGCCGGCCTTTTGCAGCGCATTTCCCAGGTTGCGCGCATAGGTGCGGCCACCGCGGATGGGTGGAAGCCCGCCGGCCGGTTCGGGCTCAGCCGCCTTCTCGCCCGGCGCGGTCGTCGCATAGGTGCGGCGCACCACCGAGCGGCTGTCGGTCCGACCGCCAGCCTCGTCCCGATTGAGTCGTTGGATTCGCCAGCGGGTAAGCAGGTCGTGGCCCACCGTCCACATCACCACCAGGCCCATCAGCACGATCACCAGGTCGCGATGGGACATCAGGTAGTGGGAGTACGGCTCGGCCAGTGTCCGCACTGTGTCGATCATGAGGAGGACCTGCCAGCGGGCACGTTAAATAGAACGTACGCCGGGGAAAAAGGCTGTCACCCTGACGCCGCTGGCGTTACGGGACCGTAACGGTCGGTCCGGCGCTAGCGATTAGACAGGGTGACGTAAGCCTCCCGGAGCCGGGGGATCAGCTGGGCGAAATTGACCGACCAGCCCACCCCCACCACCCGGTCCGTCAGGATCCGCTGATCGGCCGGGTTCCAGTAGGCGTCCCGGATTCGCTGCCAGGTAGGCCAGCGGAAGTCATAGGGGACGCCCAGCACGCGTCCATGCCAGCTGCGCTCTGCCTCCGGCTTGCCCAGCTCCTGGGCCAGGGCGGCGGCTGCCAGCAGCAGGACGGCGGTGCGGATCAGCCGGCCGGGCTTCATCATGCGGGTGGGCGCTCCCCATGAAACCCGAGGCCACGCAGGTCCTCGGTGAGGTTCTCCATCGATTTGGCGTACAGCCAGGCGTCGATGGCGGCCTTGGAGAAGACGACGCGCTCGCCCAGGCGGCTGAACGGGATCAGCTTCCGCGTGACGAGATCGTCCACCGTTTCAGGCGGGACGCCGAGATAGTTGGCAGCCTGCAGCGTGCTCATCACGAAGTTGACGCTGGTGGGGTCGAAAATCACGGGCACCCTCCTCGGATCAGGCCATGCAGCCCACATATAATAGGATGTCGCTGCCGGCCTGACCTGCGTGGCCCGTTCGTCTAGCTGGCCCAGGACGCTGCCCTCTCAAGGCAGAAATCAGCGGTTCGAATCCGCTACGGGCTACCACTTCCAACAGCGGCCTCGCTCCTCGGCTCTGCTTCGTGCGCGATCAAGTCTTTCGCCCGACCCAAGGCGATGGCGGTCCGGTGGGCTTATTTCTACAACGTCACCAGTGATGTAGTAGAATATCCGCATGGCCGAGATGGCACGCGACGAACTGGACATCAGGGCTGCTGCGCTACTGACCGGCCGGTCTGCGGAGACGGTGCGCCGCTGGGTCTGGTCCGGAAGACTGCGAGCACGGAAGCGCGGCAAGCGCCTCCTCGTCTTGCGTGGCGATGTAGAGGCGTTGGCTGGCGCCCAGGCAGCCAAGCGTCTCTCTCTCAGCGAATGGCGGGCTATGGCGAACAAAGTCCTCAGACGGTCCGCGACAGGCCGATCAGCCGGCGATCTGATCTTGGCAGATCGCAGGGAGCGTTCGGGCGATGCCGGTAGTTGACGCGAGCGTCGTGATCGATTGGGTAGCGCCCGGCGTCCCTGCCACAGCTCCCGCCTTGAAGCTGTTCGACCGTTTGGCTCAAGCTTCCCTAGAGATTGTCGGACCGCGCCTGCTATTCGAAGAGGTTTCCAACGCACTGGTCACCGGGGTTCGCCGACATCGTTGGAGCGGAGCGGCCGCCGACGTCTCACACAGGCTGCTGATGAGCCTGCCGGTTCGCATCGCTGACGACCAGCGTGACCTCGGCCGCGCATGGGAGCTCGCCCGTCGTCACGACAACCATCCAATCTATGACATGATCTACGTCGCCCTCGCGGAGCGCACCACGACCCAGTTGATCACCGCAGACGAAGCACTCCGACACCGGCTGGAACACCTGGCCTGGGTCCTGGCCCCGGAGCAGGCCGCCATGGAATTCGGGCCGTCGCGGCGCTGAATTCGTCCCGGCGTTGTTCGACTAGTCAGGTGCCACTCTCCAGCCATCGACAATCGCTCTGATGGTCTTTTGGGTTGCCGTCGCCGGACTCTTGGTCTGGGTGAGCTTCGAGTTCCTCCTGAGAGGGCACGGAGAAGCCAGGCAGTGGGTGGGCCCCGCGGATGTCGGATACAGCACTCGGGTCTTGCTCGTGTCCTTCCTCATCTCCCTTGTAATCAGCCTGCTTCTTTCCGGATTTCGGATAGCACTAGCACCGATGCCAATCCGCTGGGCAGGCTGTACCCTCCTTGGCTGCGGCCTCGGCCTGCGGGCGTGGTCTATGGCGATTCTCGGAACCAGGTACACCCGCGGCCTCCAGCTCATGAAACGCCAAGAGCTGGTCACCGCGGGTCCCTACCGCCTCATCCGTCACCCGGGCTATGCGGGAAGCCTGCTGGTGTGGATCGGATACGCGCTCGGTGCAGGAAGTTGGGCCGCGGCGATCCTCATCAGCCTTGTCTTGGGAGGCGCCTACTTGTATCGGATCGCGGCCGAGGAGCGCATGCTGCGCGCGGAGTTCGGAGCAACCTACCAGATGTATCAGCAGCGGACGTGGCGCTTGATCCCTGGCCTCTTCTGACCCGACTCCCTTTGGACGACGGCATTTTACCGTCGGCTGAATTCAGATGTTCGAATAGTGTCCGCCACGGGCTACCACCCACCTCAGAGCCCCGCGCGACAGGCTGCCCTCCAGCCGTTACATGAACGGTGCCACGTTAGTTCGAGCTACTAAAGCTGTCGGAACCGATGCGTCCTGTTTTCGCGTCGACGAGGAAGAAACCTTCGTAATGGACCCATTGGCCCTGGGGTGGAGCGGTTAGTTCAACAGCCCACACGGCTGCCGGGGGGCAGAACCAGCTCGGCAGCTGGACCATCAAAAAGGGGCAGCCGCTCTTGGACTCTGAAAACTGCAACGTTCTTCGGCTGTCCCGGACCGTCCAGGGGCCCGGCTCGTAGTGGGTACGAACCACCACGAAACCCTTCAATTCTGGATGCTCCTGGGCCACCTTGTGCAGCGCAAGCTTGGCCGCCACCCCCTCTGATATCGCTGGTCCAGCGGCAGTCACCACGAGCCGTACAGCCCACGCCCCCACGGCGAAGAGCATGCAGGCGGCCAGTACCGCGAGGACCACGCGACGCATCTCTCTCACCTTAGGCCAACTTCAGCGGTTCGAATAGTGTCCGCCAGGGGCTACCAGTATTCATGGCCTTCACGTTGGCGAGGCCCAAAGGCCACTTTTGCGGGGGCCCTACTCTTTGATAAGTGGAAATCGATCATGTACTCATTGCGGTGGCCGACTTGGCCGTCGCTGCGCAGGAGATGGAAGAGCGCTATGGCCTCGCTTCCCTGCATGGCGGCCGCCACCCTGGCTGGGGCCGCCAATCGCATTGTGCCCCTCGGCGACACCTACCTTGAACTCGTGGCCGTGAGAGAGCCCGACCATCGCCTGTAGGACGGGGAACCACGGATGGCTTATGGGGCCTGATGCACCGACGATCTCGATGAGGGTCGCCGTGACCTGTTGCGAGACGGGTGTTTCAAACGCGCTCCCAAGTCGATTGTTCGATTAGTGTCCCCAAGGGCGTAGTGTAGGAGGCCACCGTCAAGAACGAGGGAGGACAGCACATGTCGGACAAGAACAAGGCACTCGCCGCCCGCATCCCCTTGGAAGCCTTCAATCAGGGCAAGCTCGAGGTCATTGATGAGGTGATCGCGGCTAACTCCATCGACCACGCCGAACTGCCGCCGGGTATGCCGCCCGGCAACGAAGGGGTCAAGCTCTTGGTCAAGGCGCTGCGCAGCGCTTTTCCAGATTTCAAGATCACGATCGGTCTTCAGGTCGCCGAAGGTGACCTCGTGGTCCAGCATGTCACCACCACCGGCACGATGAAGGGCGAATTTGCTGGAATGCCCCCCAGCGGCAAGACCGCGACCTGGGAGGCGATCCACATCACCCGGATCAAGGACGGCAAGATCGTCGAGCACTGGCAGGTGCAAGATCAGCTCGGCATGCTCCAGCAGCTGGGCTTCATCCCGGCACCGGGGGCCGTGCCCGCCCGCTGACCTCGGTCAGGTTGAAGAAGGGCTCGGCGACGGCCGGGCTCTTCTTCCCATTGTCCGATCGGTGTTCACCACTGCTTCCACCGTCTGGGGCGTTTCGACTGGTGCCGGCTCTTCCGACGCGGCACCCAAGCCAGTCCGTGCCGTTAGGAGCGTTTCGCCGGACGGTACTCGAGGGCGACGATGCCCGAGCCGAACGTCTTCGTCTCGGCCAATTCGAGGACTCTTTGGTCAACCCCGTTGGCGAATAGGCGCTTGCCCTTTCCGAGGACGATCGGGTGCAGCATGAACCGATACAGGTCGATCAGGTTCTCGTGCATCAGCGCGTTGAAGAGCTGCCCGCTGCCGGATAGCAAGAGGTCATGGCCAGGCTCCTTCTTGAGCTTGAGCATCTCCGCCGCCACCTCGCCCTTGACCAGCTTCGAACCAGTCCATTCGACCTTGTCCAGGGTGGACGAGACCACGTACTTCGTCATGGTGTTCATCTTTTGGCCGAACTCGCCGGTATTCGGCATGGTGGGCCAGGCTGCCGCGAACCCTTCGTAGGTCTTGCGGCCGAGCAGCAATGCGTCACTTGCCTGCAGCTCATTCCACTTGAATTCCCTGGCTTCGTCGTTGAAGAACGGGAATGACCACCGGCCCGGCTCCTCGAAGACTCCGTCGAGCGATAGGTACTCCGTTGCGACCAGCCTCATGTCTGCCTCCTGTCACTGGCGTTAGCGCTCGTCACTCATACGTCGAACAGGCCAGAACCAAATCGACACACCGGCCCTAACGTGGCACTCTCGGAGAGGTTGTTCTCGGTCGTCGAGTCGGCGATCGTCCGACTTGCACGGCGTAGGTCGACGGCCGGACCTGCCTTCCTAGCGCAGCGCGTCGATCGATGCGGTCGCCACGATCCCTTTGACGCTGCGTGCCAGTGCCGCGTCCAGGGTTACGAACGCGTCTGCCTGCAGCTGAGTGAGTGCAACGTACTCGGCGTTGTAGGTCGAGGCCCGTCCCAACTGATCCGCAGCACTGGTGATCGACGACACGACCGTCACCCTGAA
>DASPZT010000186.1:0-7870 GCA_035636135.1 Candidatus Limnocylindria bacterium
CATCCGGCAGTGCTGAACCGGCGCGACTTTGTCGAGGCTGCTCCCGTCCTCACCGGCGACCCCCGGCTCAGACTTCCTCCAGCTTCACCCCACCGCTACGACGGCAGGGAAATGGCGGTCTTACACCTCCATCCGAACAACAGCGCCTCGTGGCGCACGTGAGGTAGGCCCGCAGGCGCGGTGCCGACGTTTCCGCCGGTCGTTTCCCGCGGGCCCCCTCCCGCACCGGGCGTGCGCCTCTCGGCGCACCCGGCGCTCCGCGTGTCTTTCCCGCTGGTCAGCCGCAGGTGGCGAGGGCGGCTGCCGGTCTCGGGGTCCATGGGGTCGGGATGTTGTTACCGCGATAGCGGTAGCGGGTCACCGCGACGCTGGACGCGCCGGTGAACACGACCCCGTTCCAGGCGAACCTCCACCCCTTGTCGCAGAAGCGATTGCGGAGCTCTTTCATCCCGGGCCGGTGCTTGCCCTCGTACTTGCGGCGTATCCAGCGCATCAACCGCAGCCATGTGAAGCTGTCGATGGCGCTGAATGTTGCCTTGGACACTCCGTGCCGGAAGTAGTTCGCCCAGCCCGCCAGGGACCGGTTCAGGCTGAGGATCAGCTCGTCGAGGTCCTGGTGGCGGGTTGACCTGTACGTCCTGGCCTTCACCTTGTCCTTGATCGCCTGGATGGCCTTCCTGGACGGCGTGGTGTAGACGTAGTACTTGTTTGTTCCCCGTTTCCGCAGTCTGCGGATATCGAAGCCGAGGAACGTGAAGCCCTCGTCGATGTGGACCACCTTGGTCTTCTCCGGCGCCAGCCGCAGCCCCAGGGGGGCGAGCACGGCTGATACCTCCTCCCGCAGCGCCTCGGCATGCTGACGGTCACCCGACACCATCAGGACAAAGTCATCCGCGTACCGGATGAGCCGCCAGCTTCCGAGGCCCTTTGCCTTGCGTTTGGCGCGTTGCTTGCTGGTGCCCATATCCTGATGCCATTGCCGGGCGAAATGATCGTCCAGCGCCGACAGGGCGATATTGGCGAGCAACGGCGAGAGAATCCCGCCTTGCGGGGTCCCGGTCAGGGTGTCTTCCCGGTCTCCGAGTTCGGTGAGGACCCCGGATTTCAGGAACGCCTTCACCAGCGCGCATATTCGTTTATCCTTGATCCTCGCCCGGAGACGTTCCATCAGAGCCGTATGCGAGATTTCGTCGAAACAGGCTTTGATGTCGCACTCCAGCACCCAATGATAGCTGGCGGGCCTGGAGGCGAGAAGGTGGATCTCGGAGATCGCGTCTTGCGCGCGCCGGTTCAGGCGGAACCCGTACGAGCACGGCTGGAAATCCGCCTCGAAGATGGGTTCGAGCACCAGCTTCAGGCTTGCCTGGACCACCCGGTCAGCGATAGTGGGAATTCCGAGTTTCCGGAGTTTCCCATTTGCCTTGGGTATCTTCACCTGCCGGACCTCAACCGGCTGGAACTCGCCCGACTTCAGCGAGTTGCGGATCTGCCCCAGGAAAGCCTCGACCCCTATCCAGGTTTCGATTCTGGCCGCCGTGGCCTTGTCGACCCCTGGAGTCCTGGCGCCCTTATTAGTGGACACGCGTTCCCACGCATGCACCAGGAACGCCGGGTCGTAGACGAGGTTGAACAGGTCACCGAACCGGCGGGAAGAATCCACTCCCGCCCAGCGGTGCAATTTGATCTGCATCTCCCGTACCGCGAAGTAAGCCGAGTCTGCACTCGGCCACGCCACGCCGCCGGTATTCACCGGCGCATCTTCGGGCATTGCATCCTCTCCTTGACTGACACGCTGCCGCCCTTCCCCATGTGCACGGGCTTTCCCCGGCCCGGAGTACTACGGCGGCTCCGTCCCACCCGCGCCTTCGGCAGGCGTCGCGCCTATCCCCGTCTCCGATCTGGACGATGGAAGACGTAAGGAACATACACAGGTGGTTCCCACGTTCACTGCTGTCCGGTCGACGGGTTAGGCACCCGGCTTTACCCCTGCGGCTTCGCCACGGCTACTGCCGCAGGCAATTCACCGTGGCCTCCAGGCCCAGACCCTGAACACCTTGCCTGGAGTTCCCCGCCCGTGATGGGGAGCGGGTGCGCGCCGCCATCCAGCCCGAATCCACCGGGTTAGAGCTGGCGAGAGGCTCAAGAGGCGTAACGACACCGGTTCCTTGCGTATACCTTCCCGTCTCGCTCACCGCGCCCGGCCCATCCGGCAGTGCTGAACCGGCGCGACTTTGTCGAGGCTGCTCCCGTCCTCACCGGCGACCCCCGGCTCAGACTTCCTCCAGCTTCACCCCACCGCTACGACGGCAGGGAAATGGCGGTCTTACACCTCCATCCGAAACAACAGCGCCTCGTGGCGCACTCAGGCTGCCCTCAGCTACACCAGCCCGCTGCGACAGGACGAAGGCGAAGGTCTCTCACCTCCACTCGAATCAGCAGCGCCTCACGGCGCAGACCGAAGACTTGACAGACCCCACGCAGGCCGAAGGGCCCTTGCCCGGCGTCATGAACAGATGTGGGGAGAAGGCGAGCTTCAGGGTTTCTTCGGTCGATGTGCAGCGAAACGGGGCTGCGGATGCGTCTAGTAGCGGGGGAGAAAGAAGAAGGGTGAGCCGGGTGCCTGCGTTCGAGGACTTCGTCAGGGCCCGCGGGCGGGCGCTGCTGCGATTTGCGTACATGCTTACCAGTGATCGGGCGCTTGCTGAGGACCTCGTCCAGGAGGCGTTGGTAAAGGCATACCGCCGCTGGGGCGGGCGGCTGCGCGCCGAGCATCCGGAGGCGTATGTGCGCCGGATCGTGGTGAACGAATACCTCAGTTGGCGGCGGCGCCGGTGGAGCGGTGAGTTGCCGGCCCGCGTGCCGGACAGGGTGCAACCGGACGCCGCGTGCAGCGTGGCGGAGCGCGACCTGATGTGGCGGGCGCTGGCCGCGCTGCCCAGGCGGCAACGGGCCGTTCTTGTCCTCCGCTATTACGAGGGGTTGCCCGACGTGGAAATCGCCGCATTGCTGCAGTCCGCGGAGGGCACGGTGCGCAGTTTGGCTGCCCGCGCGTTTGACGCGCTGCGCCGGGACCCGAATCTCCTGAGCGCCCTCAGTGGGAAGATCGCCGACGTTAAGGAGGACTGGCCGTGAGCGGCATCGAGGATCTGGTGCGGGATGCGTTTGTCGCTCACGAATCCGGCGCGCCTGACGCGAGCGGTCTGCTCGAGACCGTCCGCGAGAGGTCGGCGCGCCGCCGCCGTCGCGACTGGATAGCCGCGGGTGTCGCCGCTGCGGCCGTCGTGGCGCTGGTGGTGGCGGTCACCATCACGTCGCCGGGCGGACGTCACAGGATCGGGCCAGCAATCAGCCCGTCTCCCAGCCCGACCCGCACGCCGCGGGTCAAGCCGCCCACTGCGGGGATGCCCGGTCTCGTGCAGGTGGCCGCTTCCGCCTTCCCCACGGCCGACCATGGCGTCGTGTTCGTCCAGCAGTGCCATCCCTGCCAGGCACGCGGTGGCACCTATACGAACTGGGTGGCGGTGACGAACAACGGGGGACGGTCGTGGACAGTGCGGAAGACACCGCTGCGGCTGACCGTCCCGAATTTCGGCGTCGTCTTCGCGGACGCCAGCAACGGCTGGACGGAGAGTGGCTACGTCACCCACGACGGCGGACTGACCTGGCAGAAGGCCAAGATCGGCACCCGCTGGACCGTTGACAGTCTCTCCGTTGCCGGCGGGACGGTCTGGGCGGTGGCCGAGTGCGCGCACGGCGGGTGCGGTACCGCTGTGTTCTCCGGCCCGGCTACCGGAAGCACGCTTACCCCCGCCCCGCGTCAGCCATTCTCCGGATACAAGCCGGGATGGATCCTTGGGCAAGGGGCTGACACTGCGTACATACCCCGGCAGTCCGGCTGGTTCAGCGGCGTAGTGTTCGCCACCCGCGACGGGGGGCGCAGCTGGAAAGAGCTCCGGTGGCCCTGCCCGGTTGGCACCTACGCGGCCGGGCTCCTGGCAGCGGGCACTTCCGCCTCGCTGTGGCAGGCCTGCAACGTGGCGGTGAAGAAACCTCATCTTCGCAAGCCGGCCCCGGGCCGGACGTTCCTGCTGGCCCGCTCGAACGACGGCGGGCTGCACTGGGAAACACGACCCAACCCGATGAGCGTAGTGGAATTGCATCCGGTGTCCGCGCTGGTGGCATGGGGCTGGGATGACATGGGGCACGCAAGCCGCACCACCGACGGCGGCACGACGTGGCAGCAGGTGTGGCCGGCTGCCAGCCTGGCCACGACGGGCACACCAGAGGCCTTCTCCAGCCAGAACGCCCTGACCGCCGAAATAACGGTGGCTGTCTCACCGGCCACCGGCACCTACCTCGTCGTCTACCGGACACACGACGGCGGGCACACATGGCAGCCATCAGTGATCGCCCTGCCGGCACGGTGATCGTGGGGTAAGCGCCTTGGGATGCGTCGTTCGGCGGCTCGATGGCGCTATCCCGCCGGGTTGCGGGCCGGTCAGGCGATCGGCGGGGGGACTCCCTGCGCGCTGGCCGCCAGCGCCGGATCCCAGCCGCAGACCGCGCACGCATGCCGGACCGCCGACCGGCCGAACTCGAGCGCGGCACGGTGCGGATCCGGGCTGGCGCGGGCGTCGTCCCAGTCGAGCACGTATTCGCCCAGCCCGGCGTCCCAGCGGGCGGCCGCCGGTGACAGCGTCGCGGTCGCGAATCCCGGCGGCGCGGGATAGGCGTAGGCGAAGAAGGCGGCCCGCGGGTAGCGCGGATCGCCGGGCCACCACCCGACCTCGATCTGCTGGGCGTCCCCCGCGTTACGCATGATGAATTCGTCGGAGGAGGGCTCGGCGGGCAGACCGGAGAACAGGCTCACCGCCAGGTCGAACGAGCCCCACCATGCGTTGACCGGGGTCGAGCGCCCGCGGTAGGGGGCGCGCAGCGCGGCCAGGACCAGCGCCGCGCGGGTCGCCGCCGCGAAATAAGCGCTGACGTGGGCGGGGGCGTAGGTCGCGTGCTCATCGTCTTGGTCCAGCGGGGTGGTCCACGGCGTCTCCTGCGGCCGGGGATTGATCTGCACCGGGCCCGCGAGCCCGCGGACCGCCGCCAGCACGTCGCGGGTCACCTGCCTGACCGGCCGGTCCGGCGTCAGCGTGACGCGCTCGGATCGCCCGTCGCTGTGCTCCGCCACGGCTTCGTGGGCCCGCAGGTCCAGCGCGATGACCAGCGCGCCAGTGCCGTCCGGCGCCGGCAGCGGGAGCGTCTCCCAGCCGCGCGCGGTCAGCCGCAGCGCGGCGTGCTGCAGCTGGGGCTCGGGCGGAGCCAGCGCCACGGCCAGCTTGCCCAGAACTTGCGTGTGGGCGTGCAGGGTGTCGCACGTGGCCGCCCACGCGTCGTAGGACGGGAGCACCGGCCATTCAGTAGGCATACACGCAAGCTACCGCCCAGCCGCTGTCGGACGCGTGGAGTGCCAGAAGACGGTGTAACAGCCGTCAGGTAGGGATCAGGAAGACGAACGCAAGTGAACCGGGGGCAGCGGGCTCGTAGCTATCCTGGCTAGCCTCGCTCTAGCCGGGCACCTCAGGGCCGGTCCGGCAGGTCGTCCGCCGGTGTGCGCTCACTCAGGAAGGTAGCTGACATGGAGGGCTTCGACCCCAGGACGAGCTTCGGATATGACGAGTCGAAGCGTTACGACGCCGTCGACACCCGAGGGGACGAGGAGCAGACCGTCGCCTTCCTGGCCCGGCTCGCCGGCCAGCGGGACGCGCTGGAATTCGCAGTGGGCACCGGCCGTATCGCCTTGCCGCTCACGGCAGCCGGCGTGCGCGTGGACCGCTTTCGGCTCGAGATCGATCAGGATGGCGGGAAGGCGCACAAGTTGCGCACCAGCACTCCATTGTCTTGCTTGGAGTAGCCCGTGTCGGAGTTGTCCGGGAAGACGTTGGAGTCGCCCGAGAGCATGAAGACGCCATGGCGCATTCGGTCGACACCGGTGAACGTCTTCCCGCTGCTCGTCTGGACCAGGCTGCGAGCATGGCCGCGGATCACCACTCGCACCCCTTGCGCGTGGTTCGAGCCGTTACTACGATTCTCGCGTCCAGCACCCTGGCCTGAAGGGAGTCCGATGAGACGCGCCCATGCCTTGATTTCCCGCAGCGGCGTCGTTGCCGGGGCCCTCACCCTCCTGGTGGGGGGCGCAGCAGCGGTGATCGGGTCCGTTCCGGCGGTGGCCCGAACCCACGTAGCGCCCAACAAAGCGGGCAGCCTTGACTGCAACGGCTTCAGCCGAACTCAGCGGTCGGTCAAGCTCACCGGCGTCTGCACGGATCCGAAGGGATACGACGGCGGCCGGTTCTACGACAACGGCCACTACATCGGCCACGATGAGCCGATCGTCCGGTTCATGTCCAGCCGGACCGGATCGGGCAACGATGTCACCTGGACCGAGCGGCTGCCGCTGGATCCTTCCGGGCCGCCGACGGTCGGGAAGCCAGGATCGGATGTCACCCATTGGTTCGAGCTGTCAGTGGCTCCGTGGTTCTCCATGGCGCTGTGCAATCCGCAGTCCTACCCATACACGCCGTGCACTCCGGAGAGTGACGCAAACGCCCCGGTGGGGAACTTCCCGTGGGCCACGCCGCAGTTGGCCGGCGGCGGCAGCGCCTTCCTCGAGATGCAGTTCTACCCGCCAGGTGCCGGCCCGTTCGTCGATAACATCAGCTGCGACAACACGCACTGGTGCGCATCGCTGCACATCAACGATCTCGAGTGCAACTTCACCTTCGCGACGTGCAACCCGAACTGCATCGAGCCAACCAACTTCGCGTTCATCCAGACCAACGGCGTGCCGACGGGCCCGCCCAGCCCGCAGCTCTCGAACCTCGCCACCAATACCCCCAACGCCAGCACCCTGCTCATGAATCCCGGAGACATGATCCGGGCGCACATCTTCAACGCCGATATCGGCGGCGGGCAGCATGCGCTGGAAACGCAGCTGACCGACCTCACTACCGGGCAAAGCGGCTTCATGATCGCATCGGCGGCCAACGGGTTCATGGCCACCAATCACGTGGATTGCTCGGGCACGCCGTTCAACTACCAGCCCGAGTTCAACACCGCCAGCCCGCAGAACGCGGTCTCCTGGGCCGCGCTCCAGGTAAATATCGCCACCCAGTTCGAGATCGGTCATTACACGCCGTGCACGAACGTCGTGAAGCCTTCGACGTTCAGCTTCGGAGGCTTCACCGACACCTTCTGGAACAACTGCCTCGGCCCGTACGAGGCGGCCACATCGCCCGACAACGCGCACAATCCCGAGCCGGCAGATGCGCCGTGCTACCCGGGCGGCGACACCCACGGCGGCGCATCGCCCCCGGATCTCGTCACCGGCTGCGCGGACTTCTTCCTGGCCAACGGTGACCTCGACTTCGACGGCACATCGTACTGGCCGGACTGGCCGAACCAGACCACCCCGAATGGGTTCCCATCGCCATTCCGACAGCGTCAACCGAGCACAAACGGTCAGCCATATTCCAATATCCAGTTCGAGACGGATGCTGTGGCCAGCGAGGCCTCCTGCCAGCCAAGCGGCGCCGGCTGCGCCGTGCCTGCGCCTGGAAGCCCGGGGAATTTCTATCCGCACTGGACACTGGCGACCACCGGCGGAACGTGCCAGTGGGAGTTCGGCAACATGACAAATGGCCGTACTTTTGGAGGAACCGCCCAGTTCGGGTCTCCATCGGCGTGGTTCTTCGGCACGCTTGAAGGCCCGATCATGCCCAACGTCAGATGCTAGCGAGCCAATTTCCTGACGTGACAGGACGGGCGGCCCGCTGGGCCGCCCGTCGGCAGACGGGGCGCCTACGCGCCCGGCGCG
>DASPZT010000187.1:0-4016 GCA_035636135.1 Candidatus Limnocylindria bacterium
AAGCGGCAGTTGTTGATGCCCTTGCGCCCCCTGGCAAGGATCTCTTGAAGCTCCCGAATCTTCTTCAGGCTCTCGGTGTCTTCTTCCGCATCCAATGAACGACCTTTGCTGGGACGATTGCTGGGGCGATGGACAGGATCGCGGAGCGGGCGGAGCGCTGGCCACAGGATAGACCCGCATGCTCGAGGCGTCAAGCAGTGCCTAGACTGGACCTATGCCCCCGCGCAAGAGTCCGGGAACAGCGACCCCGCAGCGAACCGGGTCAACCGGGTTCGCCAGCGTCATCGGGCACGCCCACACCATTGCCGCCCTGCAGGGACAGCGGCGCCTAGGCCGTCTGGCCCATGCCTACTGTCTCATTGGCGAGGAGGGAGTGGGCAAGACGAGCGTGGCCCGCGCCTTGGCGGAAGAGCTGCTGCTGGGGCCCGGCCAGCCGCCTCGGCTCGACGTGCATCCCGATTTCTGGATCGACGATCGCGACGAGGCCATCAGCATCGATGAGATCCGGTTCAAACCGGAACGGGTCGCCGAGGTCCACGACCAGTCGCTGCAGCAGTTCCTCAGTCTCAAGCCATTCGTGGCTTCGGGGCGGGTGGCCATCCTGGCCAACGCCGAGCGGATGACCGAGGCCGCCCAGAACTGTTTGCTCAAGACGTTGGAGGAGCCCCCGCCCAACACCGTGCTCGTCCTGACCACCGCCTACCCCGATCATCTGCTGGCGACCTGTCTCTCGCGCTGCCAGCTGCTCCAGCTGGCCCCGGTGCCGGCGGCCACCCTGGGGACCTGGCTGCAAACCACCTGGCACGCCAAGGAACGGGCCCCCGACCTGGCGGCCCTGTCACATGGCCGGCCGGGTTGGGCCGTGCGCGCCCTCTCCGACCCGGCGCGGCTGGCGGCGGCTGAGCGTTGGGAGGCCGAGCTGCCGGCGCTGGCCTTTGCCGACGTCGACACCATCCTGGGTTATACCGTGCGGTTCGGTCAGGGCCCGGCGGCCGACCAGCGGCTGGTCGCCGGCGAAGCCCTGCGCGCACTGACGGTCTGGCTGCGCGATGCGGTCCTGGTGCAGGCGGGCCTGGCCGAGACTCCGCTGTCGCCCTCCCGCCGACGCGCGCTCGAGCAGTGGGTTTCCGGGGTCCCGGCGGCGCGCCTGCGGGCCTCGCTGGCTGGTGCCCAGCGGACCCAGCTGCTGATCGATCAGAATGTAAATCCTCGGCTGGCCATGGAAGTGCTGCTCCTCGATTCACGAGTGCCCGTGCCGGCATGAAACGAGTCTTCGTCACTCTGCCCTTGCCGGCGGCGGGGACCGATCTTCTCCGCCAGCGCTACCAGGTGGAAGTGGTGGAGGCCGAGGGCATGCCCGAGGCCGAGGTGATCGAGCGCATCAAACGGCTGGATCCTGATGGGATCGTGGGCATGGTGAACGTGCCCATCACGGACGCCATCATGGCCGCAGCGCCCAGCCTGAAGGTGATCGCCAACTACGCGGTCGGCTACAACAATGTCGACCTCGAAGCGGCGACCCGCCGAGGCATCCTGGTCACCAACACCCCTGGCGTGCTCACCGAGGCTACCGCCGACCTGGCCTTTGCGCTGCTGCTGGCGGTCGCCCGCCGGGTGGTGGAAGGCGACCGGATGGTGCACGACGGCCGGTTCAAGGGTTGGAAGGCTGACCTGCTGCTGGGCAGCGACGTCTACGGGCGGGTGCTGGGTGTGATCGGGTTCGGCCGGATCGGCCAGGCGGTGGCTCGGCGGGGCCTGGGCTTCAGCATGTCCATCCTCTACTACGATGCCCGGCGGGCGCGGCCTGAGGTGGAAAGCGACCTCCGGGCTGTCTTTGTGCCCCTGGACGAGCTGCTGCGCAAAGCCGACTACGTCACCATCCACGCGGACCTGAACGCGGACACCCGCCACCTGATCAGCGAACGCGAGCTGCGCCTGATGGGTCCCGACCATTACCTGATCAACGCCGCGCGTGGCCCGATTGTCGACGAGAAGGCGCTGGTGCGGGCCCTGAAAGAGGGATGGATCAAGGGCGCGGCGCTGGATGTTTACGAACACGAGCCGAAGCTGGAGCCGGGGCTCACCGAGTGCCAGAATGCGGTGTTGTTGCCCCATCTGGGCAGCGCCACGGTGGCCACCCGGGCGGCGATGGCCGAGACGGCGGCCCGCAACCTGATCGCGGCCCTGGAAGGCGAGGTGCCTCCCAACCTGGTCAATACCGAGGTCATGGCGGCCAAGAAAAGCTAGGTTGCCGATCGGGCTGCTGGCGCTCGACCTCGACGGCACGCTAATCAACGACGCGCTCCAGATGGCGCCCCGAGATGAGGAGGCCGTCAAAGCCGCCGTGACGGCCGGGGTCCACGTGGTGCTGGCCACTGGGCGGATGTTCCGGTCGGCTCTCCCGTACGCGGAGCGGCTCGGCCTGACCGGCCCGATGATCAACTACCAGGGAGCAGTGGTGCGCGACTTGGCCACCGGCGAGGTTTGGTATCGCTGTGAGCTGACAGTCGCCATGCAGCAGCGGGTGCTGGCCTTCGCCGAGCCGCGCGACCTGCACGTGAATGTCTACGTGGACGAGGAGGTGTACACGGCGCGCACCCGGCCCGAAGCGGACCTGTACGCCAGGATTGCGCTGGTCCCCTACCACGTGGTCGGCCCCCTCTCGCAGTGGATCCGGGGGCCCGGCACCAAGATGGTCATGGTGGAGCTCGATCCCGAGCGCATTCCCGGGCGGATTGCCGAACTCGAGGCCTGGATGGCGGGCGTGGCCACCGTGACCCGATCTCTGCAATGGTTCGTTGAGGTCGTGAATCCGCGGGCGTCCAAGTCACGTGCCCTGGCCATGGTGGCCGAACGGCTGCACGTCCCGCAGGCCGAGGTGTGCGCGATCGGCGACAACAGGAACGATCAGGACATGATCGCCTGGGCCGGCTTGGGGGTCGCCATGGGCACCTCCCCGCCGGAGGTCAAAGCCATCGCCCGATATGTGACGACGACCCCTCAAACAGGTGGGGTGGCCGATGTTATCGAGCGCTTCGTGCTGGGGAGCGAACGGGCGCCGATCAAGGCGTCGGGCTAGCCAGCCGCGGGTATACTCTTCGAGTTCGCGGCCCCGTGGTGTAGCTGGTCTAACACGCAGCCCTGTCAAGGCTGAGATCGGCGGTTCGAATCCGCTCGGGGTCGCCAATACCACCTGAGAGCCTCGGCGTAGACCGGGTATACGTCGACGTCCGTCACGCGGTCGTCGGTGACCGCGATCCGCTGGAAGACACGCTGCACCACTTCTCGCTGCGCCTCCGGCGTTGACTCTTGGATTGCTTTCGCAAATCCCCGCACCAGCTCCAGCGCCTGGATCGGAGTCATGCCTGGAGTCGTCGTTGCGAACACCCAGCGGCGCTCTTCTTCGGCGATCTCCTGGAGGGAGTGGTCCCGGAATTTTCGCTCGCAGAGGCCGTCCCGGTACATCTCCAGGACACGCTCGCGTCGTAGGGCGAGCTCCCGGCGAGCGGCCTCGGAGCGAATGTAATCATCGTTGCCCCCGGTCTCCCGGCAGAGGGCGATCACGGCTTTGGCGACCTCTTCCTGAGCGTGCTGTGGGATGTCGAACCAGCGCAGTAGTTCCAGGACCTGGCGCTCGACGACTTCAGCATTGATCATCTTCTGCTGGCAGCGCGCCACGCCGACGTGGCGGCAGCGATAGGTGCGGCCTTGCTTATTGGCGGTCGCCTGCCCCCACATGGGGCCTCCGCAATGCCCGCAGCGCACGATGCCGGCCAGCAAGTACGTTCGCCGTTGGGCTACCTTCCGCTGCCGGCCTTCTCGGAGCTTGGCCTGCACATTTTGCTGGCGGACCCGGAGGGCCCGCTGCGCCTGGGCCTCGGTGATCACGGCGGGATGGCTGCCCTTGATTAGTTCGCGGTCCGGACGGCGCCAGTGACGCTTGATGTAGCCGCGATAAAGCTGGTGGTTGTTGAGCACCGTGCGGACCATCTTCTCGGTGATCTCCTGCCCCTTCC
>DASPZT010000188.1:0-7123 GCA_035636135.1 Candidatus Limnocylindria bacterium
GTGCCGGTCATGCGCACCACGAGAGGAAGTTTCAGGCCCAGGTCCCGGCGGGCCTCGATGATCCCCTTGGCCACCTCGTCGCCCCTGGTGATGCCCCCGAAGATGTTGATCAGGATGCCCTTGACCCGGGGATCCATGGCCAGCAGCTCCAGCGCGTTGTGCACCACGTCGGCCTTGGCGCCGCCCCCGATGTCGAGGAAGTTGGCAGCCCGTCCGCCCTGCTGCTGGACCAGGTCGAGGGTGTTCATCACCAGCCCAGCCCCGTTGCCGATCACGCCGATCGTCCCGTCCAGCCGCACGTACGTGAGGTGGCGACGCTTGGCCTCGGCCTCCAGCGGATCTTCGCCGGCTTCCTCGGCGCCCACCAGGTCTTTGTGCCGGAAGATGGCGTTGTCGTCCACCTCCAGCTTGCCGTCGGCCGCCACCAGGCCGCCGTCGCGGGTCACCGCCAGCGGGTTGATCTCCACCGTGATCGCATCCAGCGTCCGGGCCAGGCTGTAGAGCTTCATGACCAGGGGCAGCAGCGCCGCCTGCAAGGCGCCCAGCCCGGCGCCGAAGATCAGTTCGCGGATCTCATACGGCTGCGGCCCCCGCCACGGATCGGGATGCAGGCGGGCGATCGCCTCCGGATGCTGGGCAGCCACGTCCTCGATTTCCATTCCCCCCTGGGCACTGAGGATGAGCACCAGCAGGCGCTGGTCGCGGTCGAGGGTGAGGCCGAGGTAGAGCTCGCGGGCGATCTCGACCAGGGTCTCGCACCAGACCTCTTGCACCTTGTAGCCCTTGATCGTCATGCCCAGCACGTCCTGGGCCATCGCCCTGGCCTCGGCGGGGGTGCGCGCCAGCTTGATCCCGCCCGCCTTCCCACGACCGCCCACGGGGACCTGCGCCTTGATGGCGATGGGACCCAACGATCCCGCGGCCCGAGTGGCCTCATCCGGCGTCCGGGCCAGCCGGCCCTCGGGGACTGTAATGCCGGCCGTCTTGAAACGTTCCTTGACCTGATACTCGAGAAATTTCAATCCAGCCCTATTCCTTCAATGTGCCGGAGGAAAGGATAAGCGGCGTCAGCCCGAGTCCACCGGGGCGGACGAAGCAGATTGGGATGCGGGGCGAGACGAGCCGAAGGAGGCGACGAGCATGTGAAGGAGCGCATCCGTCGATGCGTGACTGAGCGCGCGCAGGAGACGACGCCCGGAGCCCGGGGCCGTCGGACGAACGAAGCAGATTGGGATGCGGGGCGTGCCGAGCCGAAGGAGGCGACGAGCACGCGAGGGAGCGCATCCGTCGATGCGTGACCGAACGCGCGCAGGAGACGACGCCCGGATCGGCCGCATCCGCGCCCAAGATGCGAGTTCGTTTCGGTGGATTCGGGCTAAGCCGGAGCGAAGCGGAGGCGCAGCTCCGCTGCGGCTTACGGCAGGAAAGGAACCAACCTGGGTTCCGTCCCTTTGATTGGTCACAGGGGGATGTTGCCGTGGTGGCGGTCGGGGCGTTCGCGGCGCTTGTCTTTCAGCAGCCGCAGCGCCTGGATCAGGAATCGGCGCGTCTCCTGCGGCTCGATCACGTCGTCCAGGAAGCCCCGTTCGGCGGCGATGTAGGGATTGGCGAAGCGCTCCACGTAGTCCTGCACCAGCTCACGAGTCCTCGTCTCCGGATCCTTGGCCGCGGCGATCTCCCGCTTGAAGATGACGTTGACGGCGGCCTGCGGTCCCATCACGGCGATTTCAGCCGTTGGCCAGGCGACGTTGAAGTCGGCCCCGATGTGCTTGGAGGACATGACGTCGTAGGCGCCCCCATAGGCCTTGCGGGTGATCACCGTGAGCTTGGGCACGGTGGCCTCGGCAAACGCGTAGAGCAGCTTGGCCCCGTGCCTGATGATGCCGTTGTATTCCTGCGCCGTGCCGGGCAGGAAGCCGGGAACGTCGACGAAGGTGAGCAAGGGGATGTTGAAGGCGTCGCAGAACCGGACGAAGCGGGCGCCCTTGACGGAGGCGTTGATGTCCAGCGCCCCGGCCAGGATGCGCGGCTGATTCCCGACCACGCCCACCACCTGGCCATCCAGCCGGCCGAAGCCGACCACGAGGTTCTGCGCCCACAGCTCCTGGACCTCCAGGAATGACTCCAGGTCGAGCACCCCGGTGATGGCGGCCTTCATGTCGTACGGCTGCTGCGGGTTCTCGGGCACCAGCGACTGCAGCGCGGCGGCGTGGCGGTCCGGGTCGTCGGTGGGGGTCACCGCCGGCGGCTGCTCACGATTGTTGGCGGGAAGATAAGAGAGCAGCCGGCGCACGCCGTCCAGCGCCTCCTGCTCACTGTCGGCCAGGAAGTGGGCCACCCCGCTCTTCAGGTTGTGCACCTCGGCGCCGCCCAGCTCCTCGAAGGTGACCTTCTCGCCGGTGGTGACGCGGACCACCTCGGGCCCGGTGATGAACATGTAGGAGACGCCCTCCACCATCCAGATGAAGTCCGTCATGGCCGGCGAGTACACCGCGCCGCCGGTGCAGGGGCCCACGATCACCGAGAGCTGGGGCACCACCCCCGACGAGCGGACATTGCGGTAGAAGATGTCGGCGTAGCCGGCCAGGCTGACCACGCCCTCCTGGATGCGCGCCCCGCCCGAATCGTTCAACCCGATGCAGGGCCGGCCGGCTCGGACGGCCAGGTCCATCACCTTGCAGACTTTTTCGGCGAAGACCTCGCCCAGCGAGCCGCCGAAGACGCTGGCGTCGTGGGAGAAGACGAACACCTCCCGGCCGTCCACCGAGCCGTAGCCGGTGACCACGCCGTCACCGGGAATCTTCCGTTCGCCCATGCCGAAGGCCTCGGTGCGGTGGACGGCGAAGGCATCCAGCTCGACGAAGCTCCCCGGGTCGAGCAAGCGCTCCACCCGTTCGCGGGCGGAGAGCTTGCCCTTGGCACGTTGCTTCTCGTCGGCGTCGCCACCCCGGTAGTGGGCGTCGTACTTCCGCTTGCGGAGCACATTGATCCGCTTGTCGGCCGAGGGCGGGGCTGTCTCCGCTCCTCCTTCCTGTTGAGGACGGGACATTTTGGCGTCTTCTTTCGGCGCGCCGGTGGCCATGCTAGTGCGCCTCCGGCCGGTACTCGCCGAAGGCCTCGCGCAACACGCCGCACACCTCGCCCACCGTGGCATAGGCGCGCAGCGCTTCTCGCATGGGCGGCAGCAGGTTCTGGGTGCCCTGCGCTGCGTCGCGGACAGCCTGCAACGCGGTGCGCACCTGCGCCGCGTCACGCTCGGTGCGCAACCGGCGTAAGGCCTCCACCTGGTCGCGCTCGTGCCTGGGGCTGATGCGGACCACCGGCACCGGGGCCTCGCCGCGCTGGAAGCGATTGACGCCCACCACCACCCGGGTGCCGGCCTCCACTTCCTGCTGCTGCTGGTAGGCGCTGTCCTGGATCGCCTGCTGGGTGAATCCGCTTTCGATGGCGCCCACCGCGCCACCGCGACGGTCGACCTCCGTGATCAGGGCTCGGGCCTGCTGCTCCAGCTCCCGGGTCAAGGCTTCCACCAGGTAGCTGCCGCCCAGCGGGTCGGTGACGCCCGGCACGTTGGTCTCGTGGGCGATGATCTGCTGGGTCCGCACCGACAGGGTGGCGGCTTCCTCCGAGGGCAGCCCCAGGGCTTCGTCGTAGGAGCAGGCGTGCAGGCTCTGGGTCCCACCCAGCACCGCACTGAGCGCCTGCAGGGCCACCCGGACGACGTTGTTGTGGGGCTGCTGCGCCGTCAGGGTGCTTCCGCCGGTCTGGGTGTGGAAGCGCAGCATCTGCGACCGCGGGTTGCGCGCCCCGAACCGATCACGCATCAGTGACGCCCAGATGGCGCGGGCCGCCCTGAACTTGGCCACCTCTTCGAAGAAGTCACTGAATACGGCGAAGAAGAAGGAGAGTCGGGGCGCGAAGTCGTCGACCTGCAGGCCGGCGGCCTGGGCCGCCTCGACGTAGGCGATGGCATGCGCCATGGTCAAGCCCAGCTCCTGCACCGCCGTGGCCCCGGCTTCGCGCAAGTGGTAGCCGGAGATGGAGATCGTGTTCCAGTTGGGCAGCCGCTCGCGGCAGTAGGCAAACAGGTCGGTGGTCAGCCGCATCGAGGGCCGGGGCGGGAAGATGTAGGTGGCCCGGGCCGCGTACTCCTTGAGGATGTCGTTCTGCACCGTCCCGTTGAGCTGCGGCCCCGCGACGCCCTGCTTTTCGGCCACCAGCTCATAGAGGAGCAGCAGGATGGCGGCCGGGGCATTGATGGTCATCGAGGTGCTGACCCGGTCCAGCGGGATCCCCTCCAGCAGGATTTCCATGTCGCGCAGCGACGAGATGCTGACGCCCACCTTCCCCACCTCGCCGCGGGCCAGGGGCGCGTCGGCATCGTGGCCGATCTGGGTAGGCAGATCGAACGCGATGGAAAGGCCCGTCTGTCCCTGCCCCAGCAGGTACCGGAAGCGGGCGTTGGTCTCGGCCGCGCTGCCGAAGCCGGCGTACTGCCGGATGGTCCACAGCCGCTCGCGATACATCTCGGGATAAATCCCGCGGGTGAAGGGATACTCCCCCGGCGCCGCCGGGGCCGGCCCGGCATCGGCGGGTGTGTAGATGGGCTTCAGCGGCAGGCCGCTATCCGTTTGGGGCGACGGGATGGACGGCTGCGGCTTAACGGCCCGGGTGGCCATCCGCCTCCACGAGCTCGGTCAGCACGCCGCAGGCACTCTTCGGATGGATGAACCCGACCCGCGTGCCATGCGCGCCGGGGCGGGCCGCCTGGTCGATCAATTGCGCTCCCGCCTCTCCCGCCCGTCGCAGGCCGGCGCCCACGTCGTCGGTGGCGTAGGCGACGTGGTGCACCGCCTCTCCCCGATCGGCGAGGAACTTTCGCAGGTTGGACTCGGCCCCCAATGGGGTGAGCAACTCGATCCGGCTGTCACCGATGGGGATCATGGCGACTTCCACACCCTCGGCCTCCAACCGTTCGCGGCTCATCGCCTTCAGGCCGAGACGCCGTTCGTAGAGGTCGATCGCCTGATCCAGGTCATGCACGGCAATGCCGACGTGATCGATCCGTCTGAGCACGATTCTGCTCATTGTAGGGAGCGGCCCGCCGCGATTTCCGCGCCGGATTAGCTAGCCAGGCTTGACGTTGAGCTCTTGGTGGCGGCGTTCCCAGAACTCCAGCCGCCGACGCAGCCGGTCGTTCTGCGCGCGAAGCAAGGCCAGCGTGGTGGTATCGGTCACGTGGTGCTCCTGCGCGATCTCGGCCAGGCCTCGGTCGGCGACGTCGAGGAGGCCTTGTTTGAAGGTCAGGAGCTCGCGGTAGACGATGCGCCAGTGTCGCGCGTCCTCGGCCAGGCCCGACTGTGGGTTCTCGTTGGGCAGCAGGCGGTCAGGATCGCCGGCATGCCGAACCGCTTCCTCCTCTTCGGGACTCACCGCCAACCTACGTTATCCAGTCCCGTCCGCTGGCGCAAGCGGCCGACTTCGATGCGCTTGCCAGACGCCAGTAACAGGTGATAAGAATGGTATCAGGATGAGTATGAATCCAGAAGTGGCAGACGCGGCGGAGGCCGCCGCCGACCCGGATCGCGTGCTGCCCCAGGAGAACCTGGCGACCACCAAACCGGCCGAAGCCCGGCGGTGGGTCCGTATTTACGCCGAGCTCCTCAGTTTCAAGCAGCGGGTGCTCCAGGCGGCTCATGCCAAGCTCCCCGAGGTAACCGAGGCGGCGGCGCGCCGGGAGGCAGTGGACACCGATCTGGTCCTGCTGGAGGCCCAGCACAGCCGGCTTCGCCGGCGGCTGGAATTCTGGAAACGGCGCTCCGACAAGCTCAGCCAGTAAGTCGACCTAGCCCTGCAGCGCCCCGTCAACGCTGTCGGCCAGGTACTGGGCCAGGTCTCTCACCTGAAGCTCGGCCTCCCGGCCCTTGGCGCCGATGCCGTCCCGGAACATGGTCAAGCAGAACGGACAGGCGGTGGCCACCCGCGGCGACCCGGTGCGCAGGGTCTGGTCCACCCGCTCGTGGTTGATCCGCTTGCCGACCGTCTCCTCCATCCACATCCGGCCGCCGCCCGCGCCGCAGCAAAACCCTCGCTTGTGGTGGCGCTCGATCTCTACCAGCTCCACCCCCGGGATCGCCTCCGCAATCTCCCGCGGCGGATCGTAGATGTCGTTCCAGCGGCCCAGGAAGCACGAGTCGTGATAGGTGAACTTTCCGTCCAGGTGTTTTTGGGGCTTGAGCTTCCCCTCCCTGATCAGCTGGGCCAGTAGCTGCGTGTGGTGGATGACCTCGTAGGTCCCACCGAACTGCGGATACTCGTTCTTGATGGTGTTGAAACAGTGGGGGCAGCTGGCGATCACCTTGCGCACCCGCCCGGCATTGAGCTGCTCGATGTTCTGCTGCGCCTGCTGCTGATAGAGGTACTCGTTGCCGATCCGGCGGGCCGGGTCTCCGTTACAGGTCTCTGCCGCTCCCAGGATGGCGAAGTCCACGCCCGCCGTCTGCAGCAACCCCACGAACGCCCGAGCCACCGCCCGGTTCGCCTCGTCGTAGGAGGCGGCACAGCCCACGAAGTAGAGGTACTCGGCGTCCGGCTTCTCGGCGATGGTCTTGACCCCCAGCCCCTTTGCCCAGTCGGCGCGCTGCGCCCGGGGAAGGCCGTAGGGGTTGCCCTGGCTCTCGATGGCGCGCAGCGCGTTCTGGGCCTCCTTGGGGAAGCGGCTCTCCTCGAGGACCAGGCTGCGGCGCATGTCGATGATTTTGGGGACGTGCTCGATGAGCACCGGGCAGGCCTGCTGGCAGGCACCGCAGGAGACGCAGGCCCAGATCTCGTCTTCCTTGATGGCCCCGCCAATCAACTTTCGAGAGTCTCCCTCCCCCTTGCGGGGAGCCAATGACGTCAGGGTCGCGGGATTTCCCGCGTGGGCAGGGCTGGGGAGGGGGTCTCGGGCCGTCTGGAAGAGGTTCTCTCGTCCGTCGACGATGATCATCTTGGGGTTGAGTGGCTTGCCCGTCAGGTAGGCGGGACACTGCTCCTGGCAGCGGCCGCACTCGGTACAGGAGTAGAGGTCGAGCAGGTGTTTCCAGGACCACTGGGTAACCACGCTGGTCCCGAAGTGATCGGC
>DASPZT010000189.1:0-5680 GCA_035636135.1 Candidatus Limnocylindria bacterium
GGGCCGTCTCCTCGTTGTTCAGGGGGCCCAGCGTGGTTTCGTCGTCGAAGGGATCGCCCAGGCGGAGCCCGTCCACGGCCGCCGTCAGTTTGGCGATGAACTCGTCCTGGGCCGACGCCTCGACCAGGATCCGCTCGCCCGCGGTGCAGCTCTGGCCGGCGCACAGGTAACAGCCGACGATGGTGCCAGCCACGGCCTTGTCCAGGTTGGCGTCTTTAAAGATGATGATCGGGCCGTTGCCCCCCATCTCGAGCATGGTGTGCTTCCCGGCCGCCCGCCTGGCCACCAGGTGTCCGGTCTCGGAGGAGCCGACGAAGCCGACGCCGGCGACCAGGGGATGGCCGGCGATCTCATCGCCGACCACCGAGCCGGGGCCGGTCACCAGGTTGAAGGCACCAGGGGGCAGGTCGGCTTCGGCCAGGCACTCGGCCAGCTTCACCGAGATGGCCGAGGTGCTGGAGGCCGGAGACCAGACCACGGTGTTTCCACCCGCCAGCGCCGGGGCGATGAATTCGGTGGCCATGGTCAGCGGCCAGTTCCAGGGGGTGATGATGGCGTAGACGCCGCGCGGCACCCGCAGGGTGAACACCAGCTTCTGGGGGCTCATCGAGGGGATGACGCTGGTTTCCAAGCGCTTCACGTCTTCGGCGGCGATCCGGAAATACTCGATGGCCTCCGACACCTCGCCCTGGGCCTCCGCCTTGTAGGGCTTGCCCTGGTCGAGGGTCAGCCAGCGTGCCAGGTCGTCGCGCCGGTGCTCCATCACGTCGGCGACCCGGTGCAGTAGCCTGGCCCGTTCGAACGCGCCCACCCGGGCCATGGACTCGCGCGCCCGGTGGGCGGCCTCCACGGCGCGCTGCGCATCCTGGCGGGTGCCCTTTGGGATGGACGCGATCGTCTCCCCGCTGCCGGGGCTGGTGGCGGCGAAGGTCTCGCCGCTCTCGGACGCCACCCACCGGCCGCCGATGAACATCTTCAAGGTCTCAGCCTTGGCTGCCGTCCCGCGTTCGACCACCTTCATGTCCTCGCCGTCTCCTTGTCACGCACTCCCCGCCCGCCCTCGCCCTGAGACGGAGGCAGAGAGGGCGCGGTTTCCTTGAGTCGCGTCATCTCCGGGTCGAACAGCGGTTCCTTTCGCACGGTCGCGGGGTAGCGTTTGCCGAAGTATTGGATCTCGACCTTCGTTCCGGCCGCAGCGTGCTCCACCGGCAAGTAACCGTACACGATGCTCTGGCCGACGGTGTAGCCGTAATTGGCGCTGGTGACGAAGCCGGCCACCTGCCCGTCGGCGAAGATGGGCTCCTTGCCCATGACCGCGACGGTCGGGTCGTCAAAGGTCAGGCAGCTTAATTTGCGGGTGATCCCCTGCTCCTGGCTGCGGAGGAGCGCGTCGCGGCCGATGAAGTCGCCCTTGCTGAGCCGGACGGCGAATCCGATTCCAACCTCGTAGGGGGTGTGCTCGCTGTACATGTCCACGCCCCAGTTGCGATAGCCCTTCTCCAGGCGGAGCGAGTCAAAGGCGCCACCGCCCAGCGCGATCACGCCCAGCTGCTGACCCGCCTGCCAGAGCGTGTCCCACAGCCGGAGCCCGTACTCGGTCGGGGCATAGACCTCCCAGCCCAGCTCGCCGACGTACGAGATGCGGATGGCGTAGCAGGGCACATTGCCGATGGTCACCGGCTGCCCGGTCAGGTAGGGGAAGGCCCCATTGGAGACGTCCTCCTGGGCCAGCGGCTGGACCAGGTCGCGAGCCCGCGGGCCCCAGACGCCGATGCAGCACCAGCCCGAGGTCAGGTTTTCCAGGCGAACGGAGTGGTCCGCGGGCAGCCGGCTGCGCATCCAGGCCAGGTCGTGCATCCCGACTCCGCCCCCGGTGACCACCCAGAACCGATCCTCATCCACCCGGGTCACGGTCAGGTCGGTCATGATGCCACCCCGCTCGTTGAGCATGGCGGTGTAGGTCACCTTCCCCACCGGGTGGTTCATCTGGTTGGCGGCCAGCCGCTGCAGATAGGCCAGCGCCCCGCGACCCGTGACTTCGATCTTGACGAAGGGCGTGGCGTCGAAGAGCGCGACCCGCTGGCGGGCCGCTAGGTGCTCAACCCCCTGGACGGGAGACCAGAAGCGGGCCGCCCATCCGGACCTGATCGGGAACTCGGGAGCCGCTGCCAACAGCGGCTGGTTGGCTTCATACCAGAGCGGGCGCTCCCAGCCGGCGGTCTCGGTGAAGAAACTTCCGAGACCAACCTCGCGGTCATAGAAGGGCGTGAGGCGGAGCTGGCGGGGTTTGGCCATTGGCTGCAACGGATGGATGATGTCGTAGATCTCACGATAGTTTTGGGCGCCGCGGGCCCGCACATAGCTGGGGCTCTGGACATGGGGGTAGAAGCGGTTGAGATCTTCCTCGCGCAGGTCCAGGCTGGGGATACCGTCGACCATCCACTCCGCGACGGCCTGAGCGGCGCCTGGCCCGTGCGTCAGCCAGACCGCCTCGCAGGCCCAGAACCCGCGCACGTCGAGCGACTCACCGATCAGCGAATGGGCATCGGGGGTGAAGGAGAACATGCCGTTCACCTTTTCGACGAGCTCGGCCGACCTCAGGGGGGGATAGAGGTCGTGGGCGTTGGCCAGCGCGGCCTGGAAGAGGTCGTCGCGGAATGGCCTGCAGGAGGGCATCATCGGATCGTCCTCGTGGCGCCGGATGTCCGCCGCGTCGACCAGGACCGGCTCGTGGCGGTAGGACCCCAACAGATAGCCCTGGTAGTGCTGGCGGAAGTACATCGACTTGTCCTGGTGGCGGACGAGCGGGGTCGACTGCCAGGCCGTCTCCCCGTGGAACTCGGGCAGCGGGTCGGTGATGGCGTAGAGGTGCTGCATGGGCTGCAGCGGGATGGGGACGCCCGCCATCCGCCCAACCACCGGACCCCAGATGCCAGCGGCGCACAGGATCTGTTCACAGCGGATACGGCCGCCCTCCGTGAGGACCGCCTCCACGCGACCGTTGCGGACTTCGATGCCGATCACCCGGGTCCCGCCGAGAAAGCGTGCGCCCTTCGGCGCCGCCAGCCGAGCCAGCGCCTCGCAGGCGCGGGTGGTCCGGACCGTGCCGTCATGGGGCACGTGAATGGCGCCGTACAGGTGGTCGATGCGCATGATGGGCACCATCCGCTTGATCTCATCGGGCCCGATCAGGTGGGTCTCCAGTCCCCACGACGTGGCGTGGCCGTTGCGGCGCTTCAGCTCCTCCCAGCGCTCGGGCGTGGTGGCGACCTCCAGGCTGCCGACCTCAGTCCATAGCGACTCGCCGTTGAGACGCAGGTCGCGATAGACGTCCACCGAGCGCATGGCGAACTGACAGGTGGTGCGGGCGGCGTTGTTCTCGAAGACCATGCCAGGGGCGTGCGAGGTCGAACCGCCGGCCTCGAACAGCGGGCCCTGGTCGAGGACGACGATGTCCTTCCAACCCAGCCGGGTCAGGTGGTAGGCGGCGCTGCAGCCGACAATGCCCGCCCCGATGATGACGACGCGCGCGTCACCAGGGAGGTCGTCACGCGACGGCATGCTCGATGGCTTCCTTGCGGACGGCAATGAAGCGCTTCAACTCCTCGTCGACGCCCGGGTCAATGCCGGGGTCCTGGTAGTCGGCCAGCAGCTTCTTCCACTTCTCATTGGCCACCTTGTCGGCGGTGCGGGCCCCCATCCGATTCCAGCGGTCGAAGTTCTCGGTGGAGGAGATCAGCGGGCGGTAGAAGCCATCCCGGTAGTGGCGTAGGGTGTGCTCGGCACCCAGGAAGTGCCCGCCCGGCCCCACCTCGCGGATGGCGTCCATGGCGAACCCCTCCTCGTCGAGCGGGAAACCCTTCTGCAGGATCCACTCGAACATGCGGAGCGCCTCGACGTCGATGATGAATTTCTCGTAGGAGGCGAGCAGCGCGCTCTCCAGCCAGCCGGCCGCGTGCAGAACGAAGTGCACCCCGCCCAAGACGGTGGGCCACATGCACATCATCGACTCGTAGGCCGCCTGGGCGTCCGGCGACTTCGACGAGGTCAGGGCGCCGCCCCCGCGGAAGGGGATCTTGTAATGGCGCGCCATCTGGGCGCTGGCCAGGATGCCGAGCGCCGACTCGGGTGTGCCGAACGAGGGGCTGCCCGACTGCATGTCGGTGTTGGTCAGGAAGGACCCGTAGATGCAGGGGGCGCCCGGGCGCACCACCTGGATCAGGGCGATGCCGGCCAGTGCCTCGGCGGTTTGCTGGGCAATGGTGCCGGCCAGGCCCATGGGCGACATGGCGCCCGCCATCAGGAAGGGCGTGACCAGAACGGGTTGGTTGGCCGCTGCGTACTCGAGCAGCGCGCCCAGCATCCGATCGTCGTAGCGCAGCGGGCTGTTAACGTTCACCAGCCCCAGGATGCCGGCGGTCTTCTCGATCTTGTCCCGGCCGCCGAAGACGATGCTGGTCATCTCGATGGAGTCTTTGGCATTCTCCGCCGAGATGACGCTGCCCATGTAGGGAAGGTCGGTCCAGCGGATGTGGGAGTAGACCATGTTCAAGTGCCGGGTGTCGAGGGGCAGGTCCTCCGGCTCCACGGTGGTGCCCCCGGCGCAGTGGATCTGGGGCGTGGCCTGGCACATCTTGTCCCAATTGGTGAAGTCCTCGATGGTGGCGCCCCGGCGGCCGCGATCGAGGTCGGTGATGAAGGGCGGACCATAGGTCGGGGCGTTGACCATGAAGTCGCCGCCGATGGTGATGGTCTTCTTCGGGTTGCGAGCCTGCACCTCGAACATGCTGGGCGCCTGCTTGGCCTGGGCCATCACCCAGGCCGGGTCGAAGCGGACCCGCCGGTCTTCGACCTTCATGCCGGCCTCGTTCAGCAGATGCAGGGCCTTCGGGTGGAGGAAGTCGACGCCGATCTCGGAGAGGATCAGCATGGCGTGCTCGTGGATCCGGCGCACGTCGTCGTCGGAGAGAATCTCGTATCGCTTCAGCGTGTTCTTCCACATGGTTATGTCCTCGCCAGCACGCGGGTCACTTTCCGGTGCCGCCCGGCTTCGAAGGCCCGGGTATAGATTCTCTCGTAATTCTTGGCGTCCACATCGCGCGGGTTGCCGATGCTCTGGGAGTCGGCGGCGGCCTTTTCGCTCAGCATCGGGATCTCGTCCTCCGAAAATCCGAGCTCGTTGAGCGAGGGGATCTCCAGGTCCTCGGTCAGCTGGTACACGTACTCCACCGAGGCTTCGGCGGATTTCCAGACCGACTTCCCATGCACCTCCAACCCCACCGCCTGGGCGATCCGGGCGAAGCGCTCCGGCTCGCCGGGAACGTTGTACTCCATCACCGGCGCCAGCAGACGGGCGGTCAGGGCGCCGTGGGGCGCGTCATGGACGCCGCCCGCCGTCTGGCTCATGGCATGCGCGGCACCAGCGGAGTCAGTGCCGTATGCCAGGCCGGCCAGCATGGCGGCCAGGCTCATGTGGTAGCGAGCCTCCAGGTTGTGCGACTGCGCGAAGGCCACCCGCAGGTAGCGGCCGCAGTACTCCATGGCCAGCAGCGCCACCGCGTCAGTGAAGGGCTGGTGGTAGGCCATGGTGTAGCACTCGATGGCATGGGTGAGCGCGTCCATGCCGGTGCCGGCGGTCACCCCCGCCGGCAGGTTCAGGGTCAGGTTGGGGTCGACCAGG
>DASPZT010000190.1:0-2689 GCA_035636135.1 Candidatus Limnocylindria bacterium
AGCCAGCCTGAGATCGACTGGGGTCCCTGGCTGCAGGGCGGCGAACCCCTCCACGCCTTCTCCCACGCCACCTCCCGGCTGCGCTAAGCCGGCCATGAGCCTGGCGGTCCGCTCGATCGAAGCCCGGTTCCTGCCCCGCGCCGGGGCCAGTCCGCTCGCCATCGGGCTGGCCCTGGCCGGCGTCTACCTGATCTGGGGTTCGACGTACCTCGGCATCCGGGTGACCCTGGAAACCATGCCTCCGCTGCTGATGGGCGCCTTCCGCTTCCTGGTAGCCGGGGCGCTGCTGTTCGCCTGGTCGGCCCGGCGTGGCCCGTGGCGGCAGGACCGGCTGGGCTGGCGCCAGTGGCTGGGGACGTTCCTGGTGGGGGCGGCGCTGCTGTTCATGGGCAACGGGGGCGTCATCCTGGCGGAGCGGACCGTGCCCTCCGGGGTGGTCGCCCTGGTGATCGCGACGGTCCCGCTCTGGATGGCGCTGATCGGCCGGCTGGGCTTCGGGCAGCGCCTGCGCCCGCTGGCGATCCTGGGCCTGGCCCTCGGATTTGGTGGCGTTGGGCTGCTCCTGGGATCACCCGGGGGCGGCCGGATCGATCCCCTGGGGGCGGCCATCGCGGTGGTGGCGCCTGTGTTCTGGGCGGTGGGGTCGGTGTATCGCGTCGCGTGTCCCTGCCCAGCCGGCCGCTGGTCGCCACGGCCATGCAGATGCTCTGCGCCGGCGGCCTGTACCTGGTGGCTGGCGTGGCAGCCGGCGAGCTGGGCCGGGTCCACTTGAACCGAGTGTCGGGAGCCTCGGCGCTGGCCCTCGCCTACCTGATCATCTTCGGGTCGCTGGTCGGGTACACCGCCTACACCTGGCTGCTGCGGGTGGCGCCGCTGTCGCTGGTCTCGACCTACGCCTACGTCAATCCAATCGTGGCCGTGACTCTGGGCTGGCTGATTCTGGCCGAGCCCGTGACGATTCGGACGGTGGCGGCCGGTGCCATCATCATCACCGCCGTGGCGCTCATTGTGACTGCGCGCTTTCGACCAGCTGCACCCGTTCGCCGGTAAACGCGCGGTGGAGAGTCTCCACATTGGCCAGGGTGTCGATCTCGCGCGAGGTCTTGTCGGTCCGGATGCGGACGATGCGCGGAAACCGTAGAGCAAATCCGGAGTTGTGGCGGCCCGACTCCATGATGGCGTCGAAGGCCACCTCCAGGACCACCTCGGGCTGCACCAGCCGGAAGCGACCGTAGTCTTTGAGCGTGATGGATTTGAAATATTCGGTCATCTTGGCGATCTCGACGTCGGTCAGCCCGGAGTAGGCCTTGCCGATGTTGACCAGCCGATCGGCGCGCTCGTCGTAGACGGCGAAGGTGTAATCGGACAGTACGTGCTTGCGCTTGCCGTGGCCGACTTCGACCCCGGTGACGACCACGTCCAGGGTCGCCAGCGCCTTTTTCAGCTTGAGCCAGGCCAGCCCGCGGCGTCCGGGTGTGTAGACGCTCTTGGGATCCTTGACCATCAGGCCCTCGTTGTGCCGGGCCCGGGCGTCGTCGAAGATGCGGTCGAGCTCCTCCGCGGTTTGCGCCTGGATCAGATGGGCGAGCATGAAGGGGGACGGGAGGTGCAGCTCCTCGAGCAGGCGCCGGCGCTCGCGGAGCGGCTCCAGCAGCAGGTCGCGCCCGTCCAGGTAGAGCAAGTCAAAGGCCGTGAAGATGACGGGCACTTCCTGGCGCAACTCCGCCTTCACCACCTTGCGGCCCAGCCGGTGCTGGAGCTCGAAGAATGGGCGAACCCGGCCGTCGCGGAAGGCCAGCAACTCCCCATCGAGCAGGAGGTCGTGGGGAATGCCCGAGGCCGCCTCGACCACCTCCGGAAACGCTGCCGTGACCTCGTTCAGATCGCGCGAATAGAGCACGATCCGCGCGCCCTCCTTGTGCAGCTGTCCGCGGATGCCGTCGTATTTGTCCTCCACCCAGGCCTCGCCCCCGACCCGGCGCATGATGGCGGCGGCGTCTTCCTCGGGGGACGCCAGCATGAACTGGAAGGGATGCATCAGGCGCAGCCGCGCCTCGCGGAGCCGTCCGCCACGCGCCAGCAGGGCAACCTCGCCCAGGTCGCCCGTCAGCAGGCTCGCCCAGGAAACGTCCGGCGCCGAAGCCTGGAAGGCCCGGGCGATCCCCTCTTCTACCAGGCCCGCCCGCAGCCCGATCCGCAGGTCGCCGGTCAGGATCTTGCCCACGTACTTGGCTGCCATGGGGCTGAGGCGATCCAACAGCGCCCGCAGCTCCTCCGTCTTTTTGCGCACGGTGCGCTGCTCGTAGATCCGGATGAACGTCTGCAGCACGTCGGCCAGCGAAGTGGGCACCGGATGGGTCCGGCCGGCCAGCACCTCCTCGATGACGTCGCCGATGTCGCTGTGGCGCAGGTAGGCATCGCCCAGGGCCTGCTCATCGACCTGGCCGAGCTGGATCATGGAGTCCCGGATCACGGCATAGCCGAGGTTCAGCTTGCGCTGGTCTCGGTCGGCGAACGGGCGGCCGGTGAAGAAGACCGCCCCGATAGGGAGGGTCGCGTCATCCAGGCCGACGAGGTACTCGGCCAGCAGCCGTGTCTTCTCCAGCTTGCTGGTGGTGGCCCGAATGGCCTCGCCCACCCGGGCAAACGCCTCCATGCCGGAAACCATACAGGGCTCCATGCTGCCATG
>DASPZT010000191.1:0-14426 GCA_035636135.1 Candidatus Limnocylindria bacterium
TGCTCTTCTGGCCCGACGACCTGCAGCTGATCAAGGGACCGTCGGAGCTGCGGCGCCGTTTCCTGAACACGCTCCTCACCCAGCTGGAGCGCGACCATGCCCGGGCTCTGACCGACTATCAGCACCTGCTGGAGCAGCGCAACGCCCTCCTCAAGGCGATCCGAGAGGGAACCCAGACCCCGGCCAGCCTGGACTACTGGAGTGATGCGCTTGCCCGGGTGGGGGCGGCCATCATGGTCGAACGCCAGCGCCGGGTGCTGGAGCTCCAGCCCCTGGCGGCCGCCTTCCATCGCGAATTGACCGACGACCGGGAGCACCTGGAGCTGCTCTACCGCCCCAGCGGCGCCCGGGTGGGGGAAGCACCGCCGGATGCGGTGGCCGAGCAGTTGCGGACGGCCATGGCGCGCAGCCGGGACGAGGAGATTGGCCGTGGACAGACAGTTGTCGGACCGCAGCGCGATGATCTGGAAATGCGACTCGACAGCCGGGAATCCCGCCTGTACGCCAGCCAGGGGCAACAGCGGACCGCCATCCTCAGCCTGAAGCTGGCCGAGCTCCATTACCTGGCCGAGGCGACGGGGGAGCAGCCCGTCCTGCTGCTGGACGACGTGATGTCGGAGCTGGACCAGTCCCGGCGCGAGCGGCTGCTGGCCGCCCTGGAGCCGGGGCCGCAGGCCATGATCACGGCCGCCGACCTGCAGGATCTGCCGGGCAGCTTCCTGGAGCAGGCGGCCATCTTCCAGGTGGAGGCGGGGCGGGTGCATGCGTAGTCTCAAGGACGCCTTGCCGGGGACGCTGCGCGGACTGGGCATTGCCCGCCGGACGCGGGAGGCCCAGGCGCTGCTGCTCTGGGCCGAGGTGGTGGGTGAGCCACTCGCCTCTGAGACCGAAGCCCTGCAGCTGCGCGGGAGCACCCTCTGGGTCCGGACGAGCAGCGCGCCCCTGGCCCACCAGCTGCATATCGAGAAGCCCCGTTTGCTTCAGCTCCTGAACGACCGGATCGGCACCACCGCGGTCCGCGACATCCGGTTCCGGCAAGGGATGCCCGGCCGATGAGCCAGCTGGCCGCCCCGGCGCTGAACCAGGCCCAGGAAACGGCGGTGGCGCACGGCAGCGGGCCCCTGCTGATCATCGCCGGCGCCGGCACGGGCAAGACCCGCGTGCTGGTCGAGCGCTACCGCCGATTGCGGAATGAAGGGGTGCCGGCGGAGGCGATCCTGCTGCTCACCTTCACCGACAAGGCCGCCCGCGAGCTACTGGACCGGATCGAACTGCTGGATCCGGCTCCCACCGCGGAGCGGTGGGTGACCACCTATCACGCCTTTGCCCAACGCCTGCTGCAGGACGATGGCTGGGTGGCCGGGGTGCCGCGGCCCTTCCATATCGTGTCCCAGGTCCGCCGGTGGGAGCTGATGCGCGATGTTCTGCTGGAGGTCCGGCCGGCCAGCCTCTTTCACCCGCAGCGTCCCTACGAGCAGATCGCGGACCTGTTGAAACTGATCGAGCGGGCCAAGCAGGAGATGATCGGCCCCGAAGCGTTCCTCCAGTGGGCGGCCGATCAGGCCCAGGCGGAAGATCCGGTCGTGCAACGGCAGCAAGACGCGGCGGCCGTCTATGCCCGCTACCAGGCGACCATGCTGGCCGGCTCGGCGATGGATTTCGACGACACCATCTTCTACAGCGTGCGGTTGCTCCAGGAGTACCCGGCCGTGCTGGCGCGCCAGGCGGGGCGCTTCGCCTACCTGATGGTGGACGAGTTTCAGGACACCAACCTGGCCCAGAGCCGGCTCCTCGAACTGCTGGCGTCCAGCCACCGCAACCTGGTGGTGGTGGGGGACGACGATCAATCGATCTACAAGTTCCGGGGGGCCTCGGTCGCCAACCTCCAGCGGTTTCAGCGGATCTTTCCGGAGGCGGCCGTGGTCCGGCTGGAAGAGAATTATCGGAGCCGGAGCCCGGTGCTGCGGGCGGCGGCCCGATTGATCGCCGTCGATGCCGGCCGGCTGCCCAAGTCCCTGCTCCCCACCCGCGGCGAGGGGCCGCCACTGACGGTGATCGAGGCCAGCGGTGTGCTGGACGAGGCCGACGGGGTGGCCACCTATGTCAAAGATGCCATCGACGGTGGCCGCCACAAGCCGAGCCAGATCGCCATCCTGCTGCGCGCCAACGCCCATCTCCAGAATTTCGCCCGGGCCCTGCAGCGGCGCGGTGTCGCCTACCAGATCAGCGGTGGCCGCGGCTTTTATCAGCAGCCGGAAATCAAGGACTGCATCGCCTTCCTGCGATCCGTCGAGTCGCCTGACGACCCGGTCTCGCTCTTACGGCTGCTCAGCCTGCCGCGGTACATGGACGATCCGCTGGAAGCCGGTCGCTGGGCCCGGGTGGCGCGTGACCGCGGGCTGAGCCTCTACCAGTACCTGGAGTCGCGGGAGGAACCCGGCGTCCGCCGGCTGGTGGCAGACCTGCGCGGGTTCGCTGCCCTCCGCCTGCGGCTGGGGGTGGACGACCTCTTCTACGAGATCATGGAGCAGACTCGCTACCTCGACCTGGACCGCTTCCGCGGTGTGGTGGAACAGCTGCAGGTGAGCGCCAATGTCCAGCGGCTGGCCGAGCTGATCGCCGAGTACTGCGACGAGCACCCGGACCAGCACCTGAGCGCCTACCTCGCCCACCTGGCCACCACGGAGGCCGCGCAGGCCGACGAAGAGATCGCTCCGCTGGATGAGCACCTCAACGCGGTGCGCTTGATGACCGTGCACCAGGCGAAGGGATTGGAGTTCGAGTTGGTGATCGTTCCGCACCTGGTCGAGGGCCGCTTTCCCGCCCAGCGCCGGGGTGAGGGATTGACGCTGCCCGACGCGCTGCTCTCCGAGGACCTGCCGCCTACCGAGCTGCACCTGGCGGACGAGCGGCGCTTGGCGTACGTGGCGGTGACCCGCGCCCGGGAGGAGCTGGTATGCACCTGGGCGCAGCGCTACGAGGGGAGCCGCGACTGGCGCCCGTCGCGTTTTCTGGATGCGATTCGGGGCCAGGAGGCCCGCGTCCTGCACGCCAAGGACGTGCTCGGTCCGGCCCCCCCGCTGGAGCTCTCCATCGTGCCGGGCCAGGTTGAGCTGCCCCTGCCCGATGCCGCCCCCCTGCCGCCCCTCTCGTACACCGCACTGGACAGCTATCTCCGGTGTCCGCAGCAGTACCAGTACCGATTTGTGTTCCGGCTGCCGACTCGTCAGCGTCCTCAGATGCAGTTCGGTCGCATCCTGCACGACACCCTCAAGGACGCGCTGGGTGCCATCGAAGCCGACCGGCCGCTTACCTGGCAGATGCTGGAGGCGGCCTACGCGGCGGCCTGGGCGCGGGAGCGCTTCTGCGTGCCGGAACAGGCGCCCAGCCTGCAGCAGCTGGGGGAAACTTATTTGCGGCGGGCCTTCGACCAGGGCGACCTGAAGAAGGCGTTGCTGCTGGAGCAGCCGTTCAGCCTGCCCATCGACGGCCTCCGGGTGACCGGCCGCATCGATCGGGTGGACCGCTTGCCAGGCGGTGGTTACGAGGTGATCGATTACAAGACTGGATCCGCTCGTCGGGCGCAGGATCTGCAGCGCGAGCTCCAGCTGGGGATCTATGCCATGGCGGCTCGGGAAGTGTTCCGGTTCGACCCGCTGACCCTGAGTTACTACTACCTCGAGACCGGCGAGCGGGTGTCGGTGGAGAAGCCGGCGGCCCAGCTGGCCGAGGACCGCGCGGTCATTCGCCGGGCCGCCGAGGGAATTGCCGCCGAGCTGTTTCCGGCGCGCCCGGACCGGGTGAAATGCGCGGCCTGCGACTTCCGCTTGCTCTGTCCGAGCGCCGCGTTCTAGGTACCACCCGGCTCGACGAGACCCCCTCCCCTACGCCTCCCTGGCGGGAGGGGAGACGACCGACTTTCTGGCCACCCGCGCCAGGAAGCGCGCAATCTTGAAGGCGGCCTGCGGATCCATCGCCTCTTTAGCCCGGCGGCGGTCGGCCTCCCGTTCCGGCTCTGGCTTCGCGTACCAGGCACGCACCGCCTCCACCAACTGACTGATGTGTGGCACGAACTGGCCCACCCGCAGCCGCAACACCTCGCGCACGTTGCCGGTCTCCTGCCCCGGGAGCCGGGCGGTAAGCAGCAGGGGACACCCACAGGCGAGCGCCTCGGCGATCATGCCGGGGCCCGCTCGGGTGACCACCAGGTCGGAGGCGAGCATGAGCTCCGGCATGTTGTCCACGAAACCGAAAACGTGGACCCCGGTGTGGCTCTCCTCGCGCAGGCGGCGGGCCAGCCGCTCGTTGCGGCCGCACACGGCGAGCACCTGCAGGTCGAGCGGCAGTGCCGCCAGGGCGCGCGCGTAGCGATCGAGCGGCTCCGTGCCGTCTCCCCCGCCGACCAGTAACACGGTGGGCGCATACGGTCGGAGCTTCAGCGCGTGCCGAGCGCTGCGGCGGTCTGGGTAGCGGCGGATCGCATCCGCGAGCCGGGGATGCACCGGGAGGCCGGCCCGGAACAGGCGAGCCTCGGGGATGCCGCGCAGCCGGCAAAGGGCCATGGCTTGCTCCGACGGACAGATGACAAACGAAGCCCGCGGGTCCGTCCAGGCGTGATGGAAGTCGATCCAGTCGGTGATCACGGTGACCAGGGGGACCGCCTTGGGAAGGACATCGAGGGCGACGTGATTGAGCAGGGGGTGGAAGCTGGCCACCAACGCTGGCGGGGGATCCAGCAGCTGGCGCATGCGGGGGCGCAGCCCACGCCCCAGGGTGCCCTGAATGGTGCGTACCGTGGGGGCGGCATTGGTGACGTGGTACCCCAGCGCCCAGAGGGCGGGGACGTGGCGCGTAATCGGGCCGTAGAGCGCGGTCACCCGACGGGCCAGGATGCCAGCCTCGCGCGACATCGGGTCTTCCAGATCAACGGTGAAGCGCTGCGGGGCCACGCGCTCGAAGGCGGCTTGCACGGCCTCGGCCGCCACCCGGTGACCAGCGCCGGTTTCGGAGAACAGGAAGACCAGCCGGGGCCGGTCGGTTAGATCAGCCGTTCGGCCGCCTGCATTTGGGCGCGTGTGCCGATGGCTACCAGCAGGTCGTCGGTCTCGAGCACCTGGGTGTCGGCGGGATTGAGGCGCAGCTGCCCGCTGCGCTTGCGGATGGCGAGCACGTTGGCCCCCACCGCGCGGAGGCCGGAGTCGGCCAGGGTGGTGCCCAACAGCCTGGACCCCGACGGCACCAGCAGCTCCTCGATCACCAGGTCGATATTCTCGCCCTGCAGCACGGTGTCCAGCAGATCGACCGCCACCGGATGGATGGCGAGCGCCGCCATCCGATGGGCGCCCATCAGGTAGGGGGAGACCACCTGGTTGGCGCCCGCGCGTCGCAGCTTCTCGGTTGAGTCCTGGAAAGAGGACCGGGCTACGATGAACAGCGCCGGGTTCAGGGCTCGGGCGGTCAGCGTGATGAAGACGTTGCGCTCGTCCGAGTCCACCGCGGTGACCAGTCCCTTGGCTCGCAGGATACCGGCCTCCAGGAGTGCCTCATCGGAGGCCGCGTCCCCCTCGACGAACAGGATCTGGCCGGCCCGCAGCCTGGTCAGGGGCTCCGGGTTGGCCTCGACCACGACGAATGGCGTCCCGCTCTGGGTAAATTCCGCGGCCACGCCGGTCCCCATCCGGCCGAAGCCGCAGACGATGTAGTGATCGTTCAGGCTCTCCACCCGGCGCTCCATTCGACGCCTCCTAGCGTAGCTCGCGATCTGGCCTTCGACGAGCAGCTCGCCGAAGATCCCAAACGTATACAGCATGGTGCCCACTCCGCTGATGATCACCGTCATGTTGAAGATGCGGCCGGCGTCGTCCAGGGGGTGGACCTCCTGGTAGCCGATGGTGGTGACCGTGGTCAGCGTCATGTAGACGGCGTCGATGAACGACCAGTGTTCCAGCAGCATGTAGCCGGCGATGGCGTAGGCGAAGACCAGGGCCAGGGCCAGGAGGGGAAGCCGGAATCGCCGGAGGGGGCTGTGAGCGGGGATGGGGGTTTGACCTGGGGCTCGGCCGGGTACCGAGATGATGTCACACCGTAACATACGATCTCGACCCTCACAATCCCGTACCCACCCTGCCGCCGATCCAGAATTGACCGGCAGCGGCCTGGTCGAGGACGATGTGAGGAGCGCCCGGCGACCGAACGTCACAGGAGGCATTACGACAGACCGCCGGCCACTGGCCATCGTTAGCGTCCATGCCTCGCCGCTGGCGGCCCTGGGGTCGCAGGAGAACGGCGGGATGAACGTGTACGTGCGCGCCGTCTGTGAGGAGTTGAGCCGGCACGGCGTCCCGACCGAGGTGTTCACTCGCCGCACCGACCACGCCGGCCCGGACCGGGTCCGCCTGGCGGATCTCAGCTGGGTAACGCGCATCCAGGCCGGCGATCCCGCCGCCTCGGCCAAGGAGGACCTCTTCGACCTGCTTCCGGCCTTCACCCAGGCGGTCCTGGCGGAGCAGGAGCGGCGCGGCGTGGACTACCAGCTGATTCACAGTCACTACTGGCTGTCTGGCTGGGTGGCGCGGCAGCTGAAGGCCGAGTGGCGCGTCCCCTGGTTTCACACGGCGCACACGCTGGCCCGGGTCAAGAATGAGCGGGCGGCCGCCGGATCCTTACCCGAGCCCGAGCATCGGATCGCCGTCGAGCAGGCCGTGGTCCGCGATTCCGACCGGCTGGTCGCCTCGACCATGGCGGAAGCGGAGGACTTGATTCGCCTCTACGGGGCCGACTGGTCGCACCTGACGGTGGTCCCACCCGGTGTCAGCCTCAAAATGTTTGGACCGCGACCCACCAGGGAGCTGCGGCTCCGGCTGGGCCTGCTCGACACGCGGGTGATCCTGTTTGCCGGTCGCTTGGAGCGACTCAAAGGCGCGGAGACGCTGCTGGAAGCGTTCGCGCTCCTGCAACGCCGGCCGCCGGTGAGCCAGCCCACGGCTTTGATCGTGATTGGCGACGACAGCCACAACGGGGCCATCGAGAGCCGCGCCGACGGGGGAGAGCGGCGCCGGCTGGAAGCCCTCGCTGCCCAGCTGGGCATTGCCGGCTCCGTTCGGTTCATGGGGGCAGTGGCGCAGGGCGCGCTGGCCACCTACCTGAGCCTGGCGGACGTCTGCGTGGTTCCCTCGTACACCGAGTCCTTCGGGCTGGTGGCGCTGGAGGCCGCCGCCTGCGGCACACCCGTGGTGGCCGCCCGAGTAGGAGGCCTGCCGGCCATCGTCAAAGATGGGCTGACCGGCTACACGATCCCGGGCCACCAACCGGCCCTGTACGCCGAGCGGATTGGCCAGCTGCTCCAGGACGATGAGCTGCACCGCTGCTTCAGCCGACGCAGCCGCATGGTCGCCACCCAGTTCAGCTGGGAGCGGACCGTCGAGCGCCTGCTGGAGTAATACGGCCGGGCCGAGCAGGTCGAGCTCCAGCCGGCCGTCAGTCGCTAACGGCACCCCCCTTCCTGGAGGAAGGGGAATACCAACCCCGAGGTTGACAACCTGCCCATGATTTGATTGAATGACCAAACATAGTTGACTGACCATTCAATCAACCAGGAGCGCCACACTCGGGGAGGGGACCAGACCCGCGATCGGATCGTGCAGGCGGCCTACCGTGCCCTGCTGAAGCAGGGGTATCACCAGACCTCCATGAAGGACATTGCCGCCGAAGCCGGGGTGGCGCCCGGCCTGGCCCACTACTACTTCGAGAGCAAGGAGGACTTGCTGGTGGCGGTCATCGAGCGGGCGTGCCTGCCGCTGAAGCAGGAATGGGACGCGCAGCGCCGCCTCCTCGGCGGTGAGGCGCCCAGCCCGGAGCAGGCCCTGTCCCAGGCTCTGGCGGGCTTCCAATTCGCCAAGGAGGAAGTGCGGCGGTTTCTGGACATGCACCGGCTGGTGTTCGACATGTTTGGGGTGGGGCTGCACAACCCACGCATTGCCGCCGCCGTGGCGCGATTCATCAATGAGCGGCGCGAGGATATCGCGCTGGTAGCCCGGGCGGTGGTGGCGGCTTCGGCGGTCAAGCCGGCCTCGGACCCGGAGGCGCTGGCGGCCGCCGTCTGGGGAGCCATGAACGGCATCGTCCTGCAGAAGTTGATGGACCCCGACTTCGATTCGGATGCGGCGATCAACGCGCTCTCCGAGATGGCGTTCACCCTGGCCGCGGTCCCGGTGCCCGCCAGGATTGGCGAGGGGAGGGAGTAACGATGTTCGCGGCTTGGGGTCGATTCGTCTATCGGTTTCGTTGGCTGGTGCTCGGCTTCTCGGGCCTCATGCTGACGGCGTCGATCGTGGCGTTGAGCCAGGGCGGGACTCTCCAGAACACCAGCCAGCCCGGGCTCGAGTACGCCCGAGCCGCCAGCCTGATCGCCAGCGAGCTGCCGCAACCGGGCGGGTCGTCGTTCGACCTGATCTTCCGCAGCGATGCGCTCAGCGTGCAGGATCCCGCATTCCGAGCCGCTATGGATTCCGCCCTCGCCCCGCTACGGGCCGACTCCCGGGTGGACCTGGTCAGCACCCCGTATTCCAGCCCGCCCGGCGCGGCCGCCGCGCTGCAGTCGCGGGATGGGCACGCGGCGCTGGCCGTCGTCTCGGTCAAGGATGATTTCCCCAGGGCGCGCCAGTACTACGAGCAGCTGCGCGCCCTCGTCCATTCCGACCAGCTGACGATCCTGGCTACCGGAAACCTGGCCGTCGGCCACGACTTCGACACCATCCTGAAGGCCGACCTGCAGCGGGCTGAGCTGGTGTCGCTGCCGCTGGCCGCGGTGTTGCTGCTGGTCGTGTTCGCCACCGTGGTGGCTGCCCTGCTGCCGTTGGGCGTCGGCGGGCTGGCGGTGGTGGGCGGGCTGGCGGGCGTTGGTCTGCTGGCGCGGGTGACCGACGTATCCACCTATGCCACCAACATCGTCACCCTGATCGGCCTGGGGGTGGCCATCGACTACTCCCTGTTCATGGTCAACCGATTTCGCGAAGAGCTGGCCGGCGGCCGCTCGGCGGCGGAGAGCCTGGCGCGGACCATGGCCACCGCCGGCCGCGCGGTGACGTTTTCCGGATTGACCGTGGCCATCGGCCTCAGCGGGATGCTCTTCTTCCAGGGCTCGTTCCTGGCTTCCATGGGACTGGCTGGCGCGGTGGTGGTTGCCATCGCCGTGCTCTATGCCCTCACCTTCCTGGCGTCGCTGCTGGCGGTCCTGGGAGGTCGGGTCAACCGGCTGCGGCTGCCGCTGCCCCGCCGGCGCGCCGGTCGCGGGCTCTGGCACGGCGTGGCCACCTGGGTAATGCGCCGGCCGGTGTTGGTGCTGGTCCCGGTGCTCGCCCTCCTGGCCCTGATCGCCTCTCCGTTCGTCCACATCCGGCTCGCCAACGGCGACGTCAACATGCTCCCGCCCGCCGCCGAGTCGCGCCGGGCGACCGAGATGTTGCTGGAGCAGTTCCCGGGGCACAACCTGACCACCATGACCGTGGTCGTTGGTTACACCGCCGGGCCGCCCCTCACCGCTGACCGGGTCGGTGATCTGTATGACTTCAGCCGCCGCCTGGCCGCGATTCCCAACGTCGAGCGGGTCACCAGTGTGGTCAACCTGGACCCGGCGCTGGGGCGCGCCGATTACCAGGCCCTCCTCAGCGGGCCGATCGCCCAGGCGCCGTCGTTCGTGCAGGATGCCGTCCGGCAGAGCGTCGGCAAAGACATCGTCGTGCTCAATGTAGGCACCCGCCAGGGGGCCCAAAGCGATCAGGCTCGGGCCATCGTGCGGGCGATTCGCGCCCAGGAGCCGCCCTCGGGGAGCCAGATCCTGGTAGGCGGGCTGACCGCGTACGACATTGACCTGCTCAGCTTCATCCTGCAGCGCATCCCCGGCGCCGTCCTCTTCGTGGTGTTGATGACCTACCTGGCCCTGTTCCTGCTCACCGGCTCGGTGGTGTTGCCGCTCAAGGCGGTGGTCATGAATGTGATCTCGATTTCCGCCTCTTTTGGAGCGCTGGTGTGGGTCTTCCAGCAGGGCCACCTCAGCCACCTCCTCAACTTCACCGCCTCGTCGATCGATCCTTCGGTCCCTGTCCTCCTCTTCTGCATCGTGTTCGGCCTCTCCATGGACTACGAGGTCATGCTGATCAGCCGGATCCAGGAAGAGTACCGGCGCACCGCCGACACGACCCATGCGGTGGCGGAGGGCCTCGAGCGAAGCGGCCGGCTGGTCACTGGCGCGGCCGCCATTATGGTGGCGGTCTTCGCGGCCTTCGGGCTGGCGGACGTAGTGCTGATCAAGTCCATCGGGCTGGGGCTGGCCCTGGCCGTCGCTATCGATGCCACCCTGGTCAGGGCGCTGATCGTCCCCGCCGTCATGCGGCTGCTCGGTCTCGCCAACTGGTGGTCACCTCGGCCGTTGACGCGGCTGTACCGGCGGATCAACCTGGGCGAGCCGCTCGAACCCACACCCGAAGCGGCGTAACCGAACCTAACGGGCCCGGGGCCCGGCAAACTTTCATCCAGCCAACGCGATATACCGATGTGGTCCGGGCCGTCCCATCTTCGGAACCGCCGGTGGTGCCGCGCACGCCGCGCGCGCCGGGGCTGGGGGTGGATCGGGGCGGGTGGCAGATCTTCGCGGCCCAGGGACTGAGCGGCCTCGGCACCGCTCCCTTTGTCGTCTTCGGCCCCATCTTTCAGCGCCAGCTGGGGGCGACCGCTGTGGAGATCGGCCTGATCGGGGCGCTGGGGCTGGTCCTCGGCACCCTGTCCATGCTCCCGGGCACCTGGCTGGCGGAACAGTATCACCTGCGCACGACCATCTTCTGGGGCTGGCTATTGACGCTTCCGGCCCCGCTCCTATTCGCGCTCGCGCCCGACTGGCGCCTCACCGCCATCGGGACGGTCTTCCTGGGGGTGGCGGTCTGCAATACGCCGGCGATCAATGTCTACCTGACGCTGGAGGTGCCGAGGGACCGCATCAGCTTCGTGATGACGACCGTCGTCTCGGCCTTCTCCCTGGGCCTGATCGTGGCCACCGTGGCATGCGGCTGGCTGGCCCAGATGATCGGGATTCGCTGGCTGTTTGCGGGCGCCTTCCTCCTCTTCGTCGCGGCGGCCGCCTGCGTGGCCATCCTGCCGCGAAAGACGCTTCCGCCCGATGCCACCGTCCGGGTCGCCTACCGTGATCTGCTCCGGTTTCGTCCGTACGTGGTCGGGGTCGCCTTGTTCTCAGCGGTCACCGTCATCATCTTCATCCCCTGGACGTTCACCACCCTCTATGCCCGGGAGGTGCTGCACGCGGACGACCTGACCATTGGCATGCTCATGGCGGTCTTCTATCTCGGGTCCGTTTTCATCGGCCTCGCCCTCAGCCGGTTGCGTGGCGCGGTGGGGCCCATGGTGGTCGTGCTCGGCTTCGAGGCGGGGTTCATCGTGTCCGCCATCCTGTTGCTGTCGGCCGGCGGGTTCCCCATCATTGCGGTCGCCTTCTTCCTGCGCGGCGCGTTCTGGTCCTTCCGGCAGGTGATGACCGCCCTGGTGGGGGAGGCCCTGCCGAGCCGGGCGCTGGCCAAGGGGTACGGCCTGTTTGCCCTGGTGACGGGCGTGGCGGCCGCCGTGGCGTCGCCCATCGGAGGCTGGCTCTACGGGGTGGAGCCCAGGCTGGCATTCTGGACATCGGCGGCCCTGATGGGGGCCGCATTGGTGGCCACGGTGCTAGCCGCGGCGGCACTCCGTCCCCAAGCCCTAACTGGCCCCCGGCCCGCGCGGTCGGTGGCGCCCGGCCCGGAGGAGCCGGCTAGCAAAGCCGCTTAAGCCAGCGCTACTGGCCGGCGGGATTCCAGCTGGGAGCGAAACCGGTGTAGGGGAAGTTGGCCGCCCACCGGGTGAGCTGCTCTGGCCGCGACCCATCGGCGTTCATGACGCAGATCTGCGGATCGCCGTCGATGGTCGCCACATAGCCGATCCGGCGGTCGTAGAGGGGCGCGTCCGGGGCGCTGCCGTTGGGTGCGTCTGCGGTCCCGGTCACTTTGCTCACGCCACCGGCCTCCTGGGAGGCGAAGATGTTGACCCGATACAGCATGCTGCTCGCGCCATCGCCGACCGCGATCACGATGGTCCCGTTGTCGTTCAACCAGGTGATCGCACGGGCATCCAGGGCGGCCGCTCGGAAGTAGGTGCCCGTGCCGCTGGCCGTCAGGTCGTAAATCCACGTCTCTGGGCCCTGGATGGCGATCCGTCGGAACGCGAGCTTGGTCCCATCCGCTGACCAGGAGGGCCGGTCTGCCGGATCGGTGAGCCCGGGTGGCGGGTACCGGGATTGCAGGTCGAGGTTGAAGAGAAAGAGCCGGGGCGTGCCGGGTGGGTCCTCGGCCGCGAAGGCGAGAAATTTTCCATCCGGGCTAAAGGTCACCGGGGCTCGGACCGGCAGATCGTTCACCAGCGGCCGGTCGTGGGCCCCGGCCAGCTGATACTGGCGCAAGCGGTTGCGAGAGAGGTAGACGATGCTGGTGCCGTCCGGCGTCCAGTACGCCGTGCTGGCCTCCACCCGCAGGTCCTGGGTTTCCCCGGTGGCGACCGTCACGATCAGGACGCGGCCCTCCAAGGCGCCAATCGTGTTCTCGATCACCACCAGCTGCTGGCCATCGGGCGCCCAATCGAACCCCAGGAGGCTCGTCGAGGCCCGCTCGGTGTCGGACAGGGTGAACACCTGCTTGGGTGTTGACTCCTCGAGGAAGGAGTCCGGGTGCGGATCCACCACCGCCACGCCAAAGGCTGGCTGCCCGCGCTCGCCCATCAGGTAGCCGAGTTTGCGGGCCAGCGACAGGGCCCCGGTGCGAAAGCGGCTCTCCACCCGGCCGACCATCGCGTTCTGATGCATATCCAGCGCGCCTTCGATAGATACCGTGTACTGCGTGTTGGGCTGGAGTAGGGCCAGCGGCACGATGTCGAACTGGGCACTGTCCCCTGGGCGCTGCCGAAAGAGGAAAGGGATGTCGGGATCGATCCGGACAGCAGGCTGGATCGTGGTGCGGTCCATGGCGCGGTTGAAGGTGAGCAGGATATTGCGGTCGGGCGCGACGCCGGTCGCCCGGTTGCCGGGGTCGATGCGCTGCAGGGTGGGCCGGCTTTCGGTGGTAAACGTCCATGACCGTTCAAAGCTGTCGTGCCGGCCGCTGAGATCGGCGTAGCCGCCATGCAGGGCCACCGTGTAGGTGGTGGCCGGATCCAGATTCACGCTTTTGTGGGTGAAGATCAGCGCGTTCCGATTCCAGACGAAGCGGCAGCGAGCCGAGACCGCACAGCCCGGCAGCGCCGGTTTGAGCTCGAACCGCCCCTCCACCGACGCGTGGTCCATGGGGCGGTCGAACTCGACCCGGATGTCCTGGTTGGTCGGCACATCGCCGGCTCCCCGACTCGGATCGATGCTGACGATCTTGGGCGGGTCCGCGGTGCAGGCCGCCAGTCCGGCCGTCAGCAGAAATGTCGCCAGGAGGAAGGGAACCCCTCGACCGTCCACGGCATGAGCTTAGCCGGGCTTAGCGAGCCGGCTTTAGAATTTCGCGCCCGTGGGCGGATGGCGAAATCCGACCGGGCTCGCCTGAAGTCGGAGCTGGCCCTCGAGGTAGGACTAGCGCTCAGCCTCGACCACCTGGCGCATCTGGTCGGCCAGGTTGGCGAGCCGGGCAGGGTCGACGAACATGATGGACGTTTGCGAGATCCGGTCGATGGTTCGGTCCAGGGCGTCGAGGTGCGGCTCCGTTGACGCCAGCATCTCCTTCACCTTCTTGGCTCGGTTGCCGAGGGACTCATCGGCCAGCGCATAGAGCTGGTTCATCAGTCCTTCCCAGTCCACATCGGTCTCGGCCTGGACGGGGGGCGGCGCGTGCTGGGATGCGGGCGGGCTAGGCGCATAGGCCGGTCTCTGCGCGACCGGCGGCGGCGGGGCGGTGCGGGCGGGCTGGTGGGCCATCCCCGGGCTGGACAGCATGTCCTCCAGGTTGACCGATGACGGCTCCTCCAGATCGGCCACGGCTTTGACCTCGATTCGTGTCCGCGGGTCCTTGCACAGCGCCAGGACGACGTCCGCCTGCGCTGAGAGCTGGGGCTGGCTGCGGGTGAAGGCGCCCAGCAGGTGACCGCCCCGCAGCATGATGATCCCCATCTCATCGGGGGCCCGGCAGAGCAGGCTGCCATGCAACTGCTCTTCCTGCAGGTACTCGAGCAACGCCTTCACATCGACAAAGCGGGCCAGCAGGCCCTGCAGGATGGTGGGCGCGGTCAAGAGCTGGTAGATGGCGGTGACGACTTCGGGCGAGAGATCGATCACATCCATCGTCCCTTCGCCGCGATCCACGTCGTTCTTGTAGAGCGTGAACGCCGTGCGGCCAGTGGTCACCACTGCGCCGCCGTCG
>DASPZT010000192.1:0-8415 GCA_035636135.1 Candidatus Limnocylindria bacterium
GGATCCCCGCCGAGTTCGTGCCGCTAGCGAGCCAGGGGGTGGCAGTGGGCTGGCCTGGTGACACCCTCGAGTCCTCGGGTACTCACAGTTTGGGTACTGGGAGCGCGTGACTGCCGAAGCGGCGACCGCACTGTGGCGTCGGTAATCGCGTCGGGACGCCGTTTAGCGGCGGCGGATCAAGGCGCGGAGGGTGGCTCCCAAGGTCAGCAGGGCGATCGCGCCGACGAGCTGACCTACCAGGATCATGCGGTCGACATCGACTGCTGGCCGCCAGGTGACCTCGTCTCCCTTGATCACGAACGCGCCGACGGGCCGGGCCGTCAGCCCCCCACCTCCCCCCCACCCGGTCTCTTGGTTCTCACCCTGCCCACCGCCTCCACCCCAGCCGCCGCGGACGGCTGCTACGGGAATGATGGTGACGCCGTTCTGCTGATAGGGTTCGCCAAAGACGCGGCGCGCGTGCATCGCGTCGCTGACCTGGCTCATTAGTTCTTGCGCCTTCATCTTTCCGCCTCCTTGCGCAATCCTGAGGTTTAAGCCTAGTCCTTACTTCGGAGGCCGCGACGCTAGCGCAGGGGATCGATGAGCCTGACCGTTCCTGTTTGGCTCGAGACACCCCCGCCCCTGCCTCCCGGCCGGGGAGGGAGGACCTTGAGCCCCCGACGTGGGGCGCCCCGTTGCTCAAGACACCTCTCCCCTCCCCGATAGCCGGCGAGTCCGTGACGCTAGCGGTTGCGCTCCTGCCGGACGAAGAGGCGGGTGCCGAGGATCATGAATGCCGCGAAAGCGACCGCGATCACCAGCAGGTTGAACGTGGTCGGAGCCAGGATGACCCGGTGGGCATCACGGCTGCCTGAGTAGAACAGGTCCCGAGTGAGGTCCACCGCATACCGCATGGGTGATAGTCGAGAGAGCACGTCCAGGTAGATGGGCAGCAGTGCCACGGGAGTGAATGCCCCCGAGAGAAAGAACTGCGGCAACATGATGAAGGGGAAGATCTGCTGCGCCGCACGCTGGCTGCTCAGGAAGGAGATCATGAGCAGGCCGAAGGCGCCGCCGAAGATGCAGATGACGACCGCTGCGGCCAGCAGCAACAGGACCTGGCCAACCGAGAACCGCACGCCCAGAACCAACCCGAACCCCAGGATGCCGACGCCCTGGGCCAGAGCCACCAGCGACTCGCCCAGGATCTTGCCGAACACGATCGAATAGCGAGAGATGGGCGACACGAACATCTCCTGAGCGAAATCGTTTTGCCGGTCTTCCAGCAGCGAGATGATGCCCATGGCCGCCGACTGCCACAGCGTCTGCGCCAGCACCCCCGTGAAGATGAAGGGCAGCCAGTCGAACCCGGTGGAGCGGCCGAAGCTATAGCGGAAGCTGGTCCCCATGATGCCCACGAAGATGAACGGGAAGATGAACGTCGCCACGATGCGGCCCCGGTCCCGCAAGAACTTCACCAGGTCTCGCTGGGCGATCGCCAGGATTGCCGAGACCTCTCTCATGCCTCGACCTCTTTGGCAATGATCTTGAGATAGGCGTCTTCCAGAGATGGGGCGTCGACCCGCACTAGGCTCAGCGGCGTGTCGATGGCCTTGATCACCTGCTGGACCGTCTGCCCGTCCAGAGTGACCTGATACGGCGCCGGTTCGCTGAAGCGCAGACCGAGCCGGCTGAGCTCGGCCCGGAGCGCATCCCGGTCGGCCGAGTCCAGCACCAACCGCTCCTGGGCCAGCTCGGCCTTCACGGCCGCGGGTGACCCGAGTGCCACGGTCCGCCCGTGATTCAGGATGCACACGTGGTCCGCACCTTCCGATTCCTCCAGGTAGTGCGTCGACAGGAAGAGTGTGCATTCGGTCTGGGCGCGGACCTGGCGGAGGTAGTCCCACAGGCTGCGCCGGCTCTGGGGGTCGAGCCCGGAGGTCGGCTCGTCGAGAAACAGCACACGAGGCCGGTGCAGCAGGGTGCGTACGATCTCCAGTTTGCGCCGCATGCCACCGGAGAAGGTCTTGATCTGTTTGCCCATCTCATTGTCGAGCCCAACCACCCCAGCCAGCTCACGCACCTGCCGGCGATACGCCTCTGGCATGAGCGCATAGGTGGGTCGCCAGGGATAGAGGCCGTACAGGAGGGCGTGGAACCGAACGTTCTCCTCGGCGGTGAGGTTCAGGTCCAGGCTCGGGTTCTGGAAGATGATGCCGACCGTCTGGCGTACCGCGCTCGAGGCCGTCACCACGTCGTGGCCTCCAATGCGAACCTGACCGGAGGTTGGCCCCAGCGTGGTGGTCAGGATGGAGATCGTGGTGGTCTTGCCGGCGCCGTTCGGGCCCAGTAGACAAAAGAGCGTCCCCGGATCGACCGTGAAGGAAACCCCGTCGACCGCGTTCTCGGTCGCCTTCCGATAACGTTTGATCAGCCGGTCGACCTCGATGATGGGCGCCACGAACGTTTAGGGGCGGGGCACCCGGAACTCGACCCGCCGGCAGGTCGGGCAGGCCAGGATCTCCAGGTCCAGGATCCCTTCGCCGAGTTCCGCCCACTGGCCCATCAGCATTCGCCAGCCACCGCTCACGCCGCCGACCCGGAAATGCTCCACGCCGATCGACTGGAGCGGCCTGCGACATCCGAGACAGGTCGCCTGGTCCGCCGTCGGGTTGGTGGCCATCACGTCTCTCCCCCGGTATTGTGCCGGGAAACCGCCAACCATGCGTTGGGCGAACCAGGACGACCCGAACTCTGACGGCACGGTCCGTTGCACGGGCACTCGCACTCGTCCATCACCCACCTCCTTTTGAACGCATTGACGACCGTCGATGCGTATCCTAGCTAATCAATCGATGGCTGTCAATGTATTTTGCTACCATCAGCGTGATGAAACTACTCGACCTCCCCGTGCGCACCCGCGGGGTGTGCTGCGACCTGCCAGCGGCCATTTCGGACATCAAGGCGCAGCGCCTGGCCGGCGCGCTCCGGGTGCTGGCTGACCCGGCTCGCTTGCAGATCCTGGACATCCTGCGCCAGGCCGACACCCCCGTCTGCATCTGCGACTTCCCCGACCGACTGCAGCTGAGCCAGCCGACTGTGTCGCATCACATGGGCAAGTTGAAAGACGCCGGGCTGGTCGAGGTGACGAAGAAGGGCATCTGGGCCTTCTACCGCCTGCGCCCCGGAAGCGAAGCTCGGGTGCAGGCGCTGCTCGAAGCGGTGAGCTAGCCGACGATGCCGGCCGGAGCAATGAGACCCGCTCCCATCCCCTCCCCGCAAGGGGGAGGGAGACCTTGCGCGTGAGCTAGTGGCCGCGAAGGGCCGTAGGGTGACGGCTTCCCTGGAGCTCGCGGCGCTGCACCAGGCCGTGCTGGCGCTGAGCGGCGACGTCGAGCTGGACCGGGTGCTGCAGACCATCCTCAAGACCGCCCAGCGGTTGGCGCGTGCGCGCTATGGGGCGCTGGGCATCCCCGACGGGCACGGTGGATTCGGCACCTTCCTCACCGTGGGCATTTCCGAAGCCCGCGCGGGCCAGATTGGCACCCTCCCCCGCGCCCACGGCGTGCTGGGGGCGTTGCTCCACCAGGGCCCCATCCGGGTCCGCGATATCCGGCGCCACCCGCGCTTTGCGTACTACCCTGCCGCCCATCCGACCATGCGCGATTTCCTGGGCGTGCCCGTCCGGCATCGGGGCAAGATCCTGGGCAACCTGTTCCTGGCCGAGCGCCGCAGCGGCCACTTCACGGCCCAGGACCAACGGCTGGTGGAGATGCTGGCGGCCCACGCCGGGATCGCCATCACCAGCGCTCGCCTGCGCGCCGAGGCGCAGCAACTGGCGGTCCTGCAGGAGCGCAACCGGCTGGCGCGCGAGTTGCACGACGCCCTCGCCCAGACCCTGTTCAGCATGACCTACGAGGCCAAGGCGGCGGCGTTGCGGGCCGGGACGGACGCCGCCGGCGCGGCCGCCGCGCTGACCAGCCTCCAGGCCCAGGCCGAACGGGCGATGGCGGAGGTGGGCGACCTGGTCTTTGCCCTGCGCCCCAAAAGCCTTGAGCGCGACGGGCTGTCCGTCACCCTCCGAGAGCACGTCGAAGGCGTGCGCCGGGTACACGGCCGGGCCATCACCTTCCGAGCGGACGGCAGCGACCAGCTGCGGTTGCGGCTGGACGAAGAGGATGCCCTCTTCCGCATCGCCCAGGAGGCTCTCCGCAACGCCATCAAGTACGCGCCGGCCTCCCCTATCGAAGTCGCCCTTGCGGATGGACCGACCGGTGTCCGCCTGACGGTCCGCGATCACGGGCCCGGCTTTGATCGCGCGGCGCTGCCTGGCACCCGGCGAACCCTGGGTCTCACCGCCATGCACGAGCGCGCGAAGGAGGTAGGGGCTGTGCTGCAGGTCGCATCCGAGCTCGGCCGGGGGTGTACCGTCAGTGTCCTGGTGAAGCGGCATGGCTGAGCGGATCCGGGTGCTGCTGGTCGACGACCACGCCGTGGTGCGGCAGGGCCTGCGCAGCTTCCTCGAGCTGCAACCGGACATCGAGGTTGTCGGGGAGGCAGCCGGTGCCAGGGACGGCGTGGAGCTGGCGGCCCGGCTGTCCCCCGATGTGGTTCTCATGGATCTGCTGATGCCGGACGAAGATGGCGTGGACGCGATTCGGGCCCTGCGCGACGTCGCCCCGCGGGTCCGCGTGCTGGTGCTGACCAGCTACCTGGACGACACCCACGTTTTCGCGGCCGTCCAGGCGGGGGCCGCCGGCTACCTGCTCAAGGATGTGCAGCCCGACGCCCTGACCGACGGAATCCGCCAGGTGTCCCAGGGGCTGGCGGTCCTGCATCCCACGATCGCGGCCCGGCTGATGAACCGGACCGGCAGGCCTCCATCGCTGGCCGATTTCACTCAGCGTGAACGAGATGTCCTGAAATTGCTCGCTGAGGGACTTTCCAACAAGGAGATCGCCGGCCGCCTATTTATCTCCGAAAAGACGGTCAAAACCCACGTTAGCAACGTATTGCAGAAGCTGGGGGTGGCCGACCGCACTCAGGCCGCCCTGCTGGCGGTGCGCCAAAGGCTGGTCGAGTAGGGGGCTTGCCAGCGCCAAAGGGGCCTGCCGTAAGCTTTTCCCATGGCCCTGCCCGCCTCTCGACTCACGCTCCGGCGGGCCTGGGCGCCGGTGACCCTCCGCTCGACCATCACGGATATTCCGGCCGAGCGGATCCGGCGCTGGCTGGAGGACCTGCCCCCGCCGATCGGGTATTCGGTGGTCATCAAACCCCTGCGCTACCGCCACCGGCCGCACCTGTTCGCCTACACCCTGTTCGACGAGCGGTACATCCAGCTCCAGGTCCCCGAGCCGTTTCGGGCGTGGATGGAGAATGTCTACCATCGCGCCCGCCGCATCCCGGGACGCCGGCTCAAGTTCCGCTGGTACTCGGTCAAGGTCAGGATGCGCACCCGGCGGGATGTGATCCGATTCCTCTATTGCCACGAGTTCTACCACTGGTACCTGTGGGAAGTGCGGGGCGAGAAGTCTTCGGCGGAGACCGCTTGCGACCGGTTTGCGCTGGCCCATTTCCGTAAGCAGCACCGGCATACCGACTGGGAACAGGAGCTGCCCGGCTATTCGTTCCAGCGGCGCCGGCTGCGTCGTGCCGCCTGAGCACGATTTCTGTTCGGATCCGCTCTGCCCGGGCGCCGCTGACCGCCGAGGTCGACGTCGATGAGGACGGCCAGGTCACCCATCACCTGGTGCATGTGCAGCCGGCAGACCTCCAGCGTTGGGGTCGGGGACAGACGCCCGAGGAGCTGATCCGCCGCAGCTTTGAGTTCTTGCTGCAGCGGGAATCCAGGGAGTCGATCCTGCGGGAGTTCGACCTCTCGGTGATCCAGTGCTACTTCCCCGACTACGACCAGGCGATGACCGTCCCCGCGTAATGTTCATTGACTGGGCCAGTCAGGCGCATGGCCCAGCAACATTGAGGATGTAGCCGCCCGCCATGACGAGTCGTAGCCCATGATCGGCGTCGAAGAGGTAGATCTCATTGGCGCCGTCAATCCAGATTCCATTGGCATCGGTAACGCCGGTGAAGTAGGTAGGGGCCAGCCCAGAGGAGGTCGACGACCCCGGGACCGGGTAGGTCCGCCACTGCCCGGGTGCGCTGAGGAGTCGCAGTTCTGCGACACTGGGGCTTTCGAAAGAGCCGTTGCTCACTTCCACCAGCAGGCGGTCTGAAGCATCGATTCCCAGGATGTCAATGCGCCGGCCGGGCGTGGTTAGCCACGTTTGGGTCTGGCCAGTACCCAGATCGAGCCGAACGACGCTGTTGAAGGCGGCAAACCCGTTGGGAGCAGGTGCGACGGTATCGTCGTTGGCGTATCCCCAGGCACCCCCGGCAGCGATTATGGGCCAGTACCCAAACGGGGCCAACTCTCGGCGGGTGCCGGTGTTGGTGTCCAGTAGCCAGAGGCCATGGCCTCCGTCCTCAGTAGCCAGCGCCACCACGGACACGTAAGCGCCTTCGTGTCTGTAACCGCGGAGCCAATACCCAAACCGGGGCGCCCCGTCTGGGGTCGGCACCTGCAGCAAGCGCTCGTGTGCCGTTGCACTATCAAACAGGTGAAGGCGAGTCGTGTACGGCGCTTGCTGCTCAGTCTCCACCTCCACGTATCCGGTTTCGTCCGGAAGGATGAAGGTCCAGTCGAGGGGCAGCCATCGATTTCCCGGTCGGACGTAGGCGGTCCACTTGGGAAGGGTCCCGGCGAATGTCTCCGTGATCGTCACCCGGCCCTCAGGAAACTGGACGAACGCCCGATACGACGTATCCTGCGAGCTGCCGCCGGTGTCGAACGCCATTGGCAGCCGGCATTGGAGATCCGCGGCTCTAGGGCCTGCCGTAGGGAATGCTGGCGGGGTCGGTCCGGGCGTCTGGCTCGGCAAAGCCCCAGGCGTTAGCGAAGCGGATGGCGATGGGGAAGGAGCCGGACCTGGATGCTTCGTCCATCCCCTGACAGGCGTCCACGTCCAGGTATCGGCGGTGAATACCTGCTCCGACTGGGACGGTTGCGCGATGTCGCTGAACGTGACAAGCTCCTTTCGGTGCTGGTCATAGGCGGGTGCCAGGACTGTCGCCGGCCCGACGGTGGGGTTCCCTGCCAGGATCCACCGACCGCCATGGAGTTGATAGACCGGCCGAAGCTGTCCTTCTGGCGATAGCGGATCACCGCCGTCCGCTGCCAGGATGCCGAGCTCGCCAGCGGCAATCAGATCTCGGACACGGGCAGATGGGACGTGGTCGCTGATACTCCAGTCGTGTCCGTCCCAGCTCCAGATCTCGGTCGGACCCGATGCCATGCGCGCGACCAGGACGTGCTGGCTGGTTGGATCGAAGGCTGCGCTCGAGACTGCGGCCGACGGGTTGTACGGGAACGGGTGCGGAGGTGCGGCGCGCCGCCACGCCTCGCCGTCGTACAGCCATGTCTCCATAGGCGAGGAGGTGGGGCGATCGTTGCCCACTCGCGCACTTAGTGGTGTAATGACTAGGACCAGCTGATGTCGGCCGGCATCGTAGGCCATGGCCCCGTCAGATGCAATGGCCGATACAGGCGCGTCGGGCAGCCGCGTCCAGCGTCCTCCGGCCCAGCTCCAGAGCTGGCGAAGGGCTGGAGCATCCTGGCCCTGACCCCCGAAGAGCAGGATGCGGTGGTGGTCCGGATCGTAGGCGGTGAAGCCTCGCGAGCGCGGACCAGGCAGCTGACCGTCGGCGGGCCGGAGGACGGCCCAGCAGCGCCCATCCCACGCCCACATGTCGGCGACCCTGCCGTATCCGGCCATGGGCTCGCCGCCGTAAACGAGCACCTTCTGCTGATCGCGGTCGTAGAAAGAGAAAGCCGACGTGCGGCCCGCCGGTGCGGCCGGGCACGCCGGCTCGGATGACGGAGCCAACCCGGCGGCGTGGCCGCAGCCGGCCACTTCGACGAGCGCGACGAGGGTGATGAACCATGGGGAGCGTGCCATGACCGCTGCAGTATGTAACGGAAAGACTCGGTCGGCGGTTTCGGCCCGCCAGCCGATCTCCGCCCGAAGGCGGAGGCCAAGTTCGGTCCGCCGCCGGATGCGATGGCGGGCCTCCGCGCTCAGCATTGAATTATGCGCGTTGGATTGCAGCTGCCCTCATTCAGCTGGCCCGGGGGACCGGCCGCCATCCGACCTCGGCTGGCAGAGATCGCCAGAACTGCCGAGGGTGCCGGCTTCGCCAGCCTGTGGGTAATGGACCATTTCTTTCAGCTGCCGGCACAGACCGGCTGGGGAGGTCCGGACGCGCCCATGCTGGAGGCGTATACCACCCTCGGCTACCTGGCAGCGCTGACCGACCGGATCAGCCTCGGCGCCATGGTCACCGGCGTGGTCTATCGCCAACCCGCGCTACTGATCA
>DASPZT010000193.1:0-19416 GCA_035636135.1 Candidatus Limnocylindria bacterium
CGAGGCGCGGCTGAACGCGCCAACGCTGTGGGATGCGTATCAGGACCTGCTCGCCCGGCGCGGGGTCCGGGGCGCCGCCGAGGTCTATGCGGACCAGGATCGCCACCGCGATCTGTTCGAGGTGTCGGAGGGCCTGCTCGACCATGACGAGGGCTTTCGGGAATGGCGCTCCCGGCATATTCTCATGGTCGAACGGCAGATCGGCAACAAGCCGGGCACCGGGGGCTCGACTGGCGTGGCCTACCTCCAGTCGACCCTCAACAAACGGTTCTTCCCCGAGCTCTGGGAGGTTCGCTCCCAGCTCTAACGCTGCACCAGGGCAAGCGCCCGGCACGGGCTCCCCGAACCGTTGACCAGCTTGAGCGGCGCCACGATGAGCATCGCGCCGGTGGCCGGCAGCCGGGCCAGGTTGGCCAGCTGGGTGAGGCCGTATTTGTTCGCCCCCAGCAGGAAGGTGTGGCAGGGGAACGCGGGATTGAAGGAGTGCGAGGCTCCGGCGTCGGTGCCCACCGTCTCCACCCCCACACCGAGAATCGGCGCCTCGTCGGCAAGCCAGCGGGCGCACTCGATCGCGATGCCTGGTGTGTGGGGACCCGTGTCGTTCGCGTTCAGGAACGCCTTCTGGTCCGTCGCCCGTTCGTCCCACCCGGTGCGATAGAGGAGCCAGCTCCCCTTGGGGAGGGCGCCGTGCTCCCGTTCAAAGGCGCGGATGTCGTCGATGGTCAGCAGGTAATCGGGGTTCTTGCGCGCCTCGGCCACCTTGTCGATCACGACGGCGGGCCCGATCAGGTGCTTGACGGGCACCTGCGACACGTCGTGCTTGTCCTTGCCGGTGATCCAGTGGATCGGCGCATCGAAATGGGTGCCGCTGTGCTCCCCGCCTTCGAACCAGTTCCAGTACCAGGCCGGACCGCGCTCATCGTACCGGCTGATCTCGTGGGTCTTCCAAACGGGGGTATTCGCAAACGGGGGCGGCAGCTGGATGAGCGGGGTCTTTTCCGACAGGGGTTGGGTCAGGTCGATGACGTCAATGGTCCCGGACGCCAGCCCGTCGACCAGCGCGGTCAGGGCGTTCGGCCTGATCTCGATCCGTCCCGCTTGCGTATGACTGCTCATGTCCTTCCTCCGGTGGCGGTCTTGGCCTGCATTCGCTGGAGTGCGCGCGCAAATTCGAAGCGATTTTCGAGCATGTGGACGTCGATCAGAAAGCTAGCCGGCATCTCGGCATCGACCTTGGCGACCACGCAGGTCAGCTCGTCGCCCTTGAGACCGTCCAACGCTGCCTCAGTGAAGTCGTCGAGCTCGCGGACCAGCTGGGCTCGGCGGATGCCGGCTCCGCGGGCGATGGCGGCCAGGTCCGACCCCGTCGAAGTCGCCGTCGTGAACCACTTGAAGCCACCCGGCGCACCGCCGCCAACCGAGAGGAGCACTTCGTTGTCGAAGACCAGGTGCACCAGGTTGCGGGGCGCGTAGCGGGCCAGGGTGGTCAGGCCGCCCAGGTTCATGAGGACGGACCCGTCGCCGTCGATCACGACGACTTTGCGTTCGGGCTGCGACAGGGCAATCCCCAGACCGACCGAGGAGGCGAGTCCCATGGCGTGCTCGAGGTAGAAGAAGTTGGGCCGATGTCCGAGGGAGTACAGCTCGGCCGCTACCGCCCCCATGATGGTCACCACGGCGCAATCCTCGAGCTCGGGGTAGATGGCCCGGAGACAGTCGATCCGTTTCATGCCGTGGGCTCCTCCCACATCAGGTCACGGCCAAGCAGCAGCGCGACCGGCGAGAGCGAGCTCTGCGCCAGCGTCATGGCCTTCGCCACCTTGCCGCGCACCTCATCGGGCCGGTTGAGTTCGTCGCGAACGAGGTTGAGGGCGTCCAGCACCTTCCGGGTGTATTTGCCGCCCTCGGTCTGCCAGGGGTCGCGTTCGCCCATGGTGCCCCGGTCGGTGATCAGCAACAGCAGGGGAATCTTGTAGAGGAGGGCGAGCGACGCGATCCCGTTGATCGACTGCAGGAAGCCGTGGTTCTGCATCAGCAGGGCCGTTCGCAGGCCGGCGAAATGGGCTCCGGTCGAGATCCCGACGCCCTCCTCTTCTTTGGCCAGGCGCACCAGGATCATGTCAGGGTCTTCGTCCGCCAGCCGCACCAGGTGGACGAGCCAGGTTTCAGGGAGGGCGCTCACCAGCCGGACGCCGGCGGCTTTGATGGCGTCGTAGACGACTTTGGAATTCGTCGCCGACACGGGCATGGGACCCCTCCCTCCTGACCGAAATCCGTACCGGGATTCTAGTGGACTGGCGCTTTAGGCTTCGCGACCCGCGTCCAGTCCGCCTCCACCGCTCTCCAGATGACGTCGGCCCAGGCCGCGTACTGGGCGTCTGTCGGGTGCAGCCCGTCGTCGGCGATCCAGTCGGGTCGGCCGATGCCCGACCGGCTCACGTCGCTGATGTCGACGAAATGAAAGCCGTAACCCTGGGACTCTCCCGCCGCGATCTGGTTGAAGGCATCGATCTGCGCTCGAAGAGCAGCCGGGGTCCCGTACTCACCCGCGGTGGGAACCACGGAGAAGTCCGGGATGGCCACGGTCACCACGCGGCCGGCGGGCAGCCGAAAACGGGCCACGAAATCGTAGATGGTCTGGAGCGCCCCCCGGTAGGCGGCGTCGTCGTAGCCCTGGACCACGTCATTGGCCCCGATCAGGATGCTGACCAGGTGGGGCGCCTGCTGGACCTGGGGGAGCTCAGTCCCGATGAGGTCCCGGGTGGTGAACCCATTCACCGCCGGATTCTGGACGGCGACCGGCCGGCCGCTCGCCCCGTGAAGGCGCCCGGCCAGGAGGCTCGGAAAGTTCCGCTCCGGGGCCGTGGCACCGGTTCCGATCGTGTACGAATCCCCCAGAGCCAGATACCGAACCGGCGTTAGCACGTTCCCCTCCCTCGAGGGAGGGGTAGGGGAGGGTGCCGCGGGTCCGCCGAGCACTGTCAATCAGGAACGTCGGAGAGCACGGCGCCTGCCTCACCCGGCTGGGGCGCGGCGGCCGTTCGCATTCGGAGTCCGCGCGGGCGCAACCGCCGGTCTCGAATCGCATGGACCAGCTCCGCGAACCCACCGGGGTAGTAGACCATCACCAGGATCAGCACCAGCCCGTAGACCACCAGGTCAAGGCCCGGAAACTGGTCGAGGTTGGAGCGCAGCCACTCGGTTGAGAACACCAGGGGGAACGCGGCGACCGCCGGGCCCCACAGGCTCCCGCGGCCGCCCAGGTAGGCGGCCACCAGCACCTGGACCGTCTGGGAAGTGGCCATCACATCCGGCGTCAGGATGGCGTAGTAGTGCGCGTAGAAGGCCCCCAGCCAGCCGGCGAACATGCAGGAGAGAGTGAAGTTGAGGATTCGGTAGCGGGTCGGGTTGACCCCCGAGGCGCGAGCGGCTTCCATGTTCTGCCCAATCGCCCGGAAGGCCAGCCCGGCGCGCGACTCGGTGACCCCCTTCAGCACCAGGTAGGTCACCAGCATCATGCCGATCACGATGTAGTAGTAGGGCAGGTTCGAATCCGTCGTGAAGAACGTGGGCACCGTGAGTCCGAGGGGGCCGCGGGTGATGGGCGACACGTTGCGGGTGATCCCAAGCAGCGCCAGACCCAGGAACCAGGCCGCCACCGCCGCGTAGATTCCGCGGAAGCGCAGGGTCAGGACGCCCGTCAGGAAGCCGAGGATCCCAGCCAGGATCACCCCCGCGAACATGCTCAGCCAGATCGGCAGGCCGTAGTGGATGGTGACCAGGGCGGACGCATATCCGCCGGCACCGGCAAAGGCGGCGAAGCCGAAGTTGACGACGTTGATGTACCCGGCGGTGAAGTCGAAGGCGATCGCCCACCCCGCCAGCAGGGCGCTGATCACGAGCCACCGACGGAAGTTCTCCGCATCGAAGGGCGGGATCAGCGGCAGGATGGCGAGCGCCAGCAGGGCGATGCCCAGTCCGCGCCGGCGCCACAGGAATTCCTTCACTGTTCCCAGATTGACCGCACGGCCCGACCAAACAACCCCGTTGGCCGAACGGCCAGGATGAGCACGATCAGGGCAAAGGGCACCACGTCCTCCCAGGCGGAGCCGATGAAGAACCCGGTGTTGGCCTCCAGGAGGGCAATGATGAAGCCGGCTACCACCGCGCCGCCCACGTTGCCCAACCCGGCCAGGATGACAACCGTCCAGGCGACGTACAGCGGCTTGACCCCGACGAACGGGAACGATGGGAACTGGAAGAGGAGGGTGGCGCCGGCCAGCGCCGCCAGGCCACTGCTGATGGCGAAGGTCAGTGTGCGCATCCGGCCCACGTTGATCCCCACCATCAGCGCGCCCGGTTCGTCCTGCGACACCGCCCGGATGGCGCGGCCGATCCGCGAGTAGGACAGCAGCCACCACAGGCCGGCGATAGCAACCGCCGCAACGCTGATGGCGAACACCCGATCGAGCGCGATCGAGACCCCCAGGACATGGATCGGCGGCCCGTTGAAGTATGCGACGATGCCCTTGTAATCCGTGCCCCAGATGAGCTGGTGGGCGTTGATCATGACCACGGAGATGCCGACCGTGACCACGAAGGTGTTCATCACCCAGCCTTCCCGAATGCGGCGGCGCATCTGGGAGAACACCGCCAGGTCCACGAGAGCCCCCAGCACGAAGCCGACGACCAGCGCCATCAGGATGGTGACGAACGGGACGTAGGGGCGACCCTGCACGCCGCTCAACGCCGTGTACACCAGATAGCCGGACAGCGTGCCCACCATGAAGAACTCCCCCTGGGCGAAGTTCGGAACACCCATGACGCCAAAGGTGAGGGCCAGGCCGGCGGCGACCAGCGCCCAGATGGCGCCGGTGACCAGGCTGTCCACCACGATGAAGGTCCCGCCGCGGACCACCCCGAAAATCGCGAGCGCCAGCACCCCGACGATCAAGCCGGTGGTCACCGGTGATCGAAATTCACGGCTGAGTCTCTGGACGGCCAGGCTCACGCCATGACCCCCAGGTAGACGTCCTTCACGTGCTCGCTTTCGGACAGCTTCTGGGCGGACCCCTCGAGGACGATCTCGCCCTGCTCCAGGACGTAGGCCCGATCGACCATCTCGAGGGTGGCGGTCACATTCTGCTCGACCAGCAGGATGGTCAGGCCATCGTCGCTCAGCTTTCGGAGCGCATCAAAGACCTGCTGGGTGAGCTTGGGGGCGAGGCCGAGGGACGGCTCATCCACCAGCAGCAGGCTCGGTCCACCCATCAAGGCACGGCCGATGGCGAGCATCTTTCGCTCCCCACCGCTGAGGGTGCCGGCCAGCTGGGGCCGGCGCTCGGCCAGTCGCGGGAAGAGGCCGAAGACGAAGTCCAGGCTGCGCCGCCGCTTCTCCGCCTCTGGCACCGAGTAGGCGCCCATCAACAGGTTCTCGTACACGGTCATGCCGGTGAACAGGTTGAGGGACTCGGAGACCAGCCCAATGCCGAGCCCGTTCACCCGATCGCCACGCATCCCGCCGATCGAACGCCCTTGGAACGTGATGTCCCCCTTCCACGGCCGCACCAGGCCCGCAATACATTTGAGGGTCGTCGATTTGCCCGCGCCGTTGGGACCGAGCAGGGCCACCAGCTCGCCCTGGTTGACCTGCAGGCTGATGCCGTGGACGACCCGCAGGAACCCGTACCCGGCGTCGAGCTCAGTGACTCGCAGCATCCCGCTTGTGTCTCTCGCCCAGGTAGGCCTCGATGACCACCGGATCGCGGGCGACCTCCCGCGTCGGCCCGTCCGCGATCTTCTCGCCCTGGCGCAGCACGGCCAGGCGGTCGCAGAGGCCCATGATGGTCGGCATCACGTGCTCGACCATTATGATGGTGACGCCGCTGTCTCGTACCCGACGGATGATGTCCATCAGCGGTGACAGCTGGCCGGTCATCAGGCCGGCCGCCAGTTCGTCGAGCAGCAGCAGCTTGGGCCGCGAAGCCAGGGCGCGCGCCAGATCGAGCCGCTTGAGCTCGACCGTATTCAGGCCGCTCACCGGCGTAGTCTCCGGATGCGGGAAGGCGACCTGGACCAGGCATCGCCGCGCCAGCTCCCGCGGCGCCATGCCGTTGCCCGGCGCACCGAAATGGGCCGCGACCAGGACCGTATCCAGGGCCGTCATCCGCGGGAACGGCTGCGGCATCTGGAACGTGCGCGCCAGTCCCAGGTGGCACATCCGCTCGGCGGTCGCACCGGTGGTGTCGGCGCCCTGAAAACTGACCCGACCGTCGTCCGGCCGCAGCATTCCGGCGATGCAGTTCAAGAAGACGGTCTTGCCGGCGCCGTTCGGCCCCACCAGGCCCAGGATCTCCCCCTGGTTGACGCCCAGGGAGACACGGTTCACCGCTACGAGGCCGCCGAAGCGTTTGGTCAGGCCGTGCGTTTCAAGGAGGGCCATCCTCAGAGTCTCCAGAGACAGGTCAGGGGCGGCTGTCGAAGCCGCCCCTGCACACTAGCAAGTTGGTCTAGGCCGGCGCCGTGAAGTTAGTCTGCTTGACGTCCGGCGGGAACACGATCTGGCCATTGCCGCCCTTGTACTGGATCACGGGGAAGATGTACTCGCCCTTGCCGATGACCGGGTCCGGGATGCTGTCCGCCGAGAACTTGTACTCGTTCATGATGATCCCGTCCGTGTAGGTCAGCTGGCCGGTCCAGAGCTCGTCGCGGCCCACCTTATAGATGTTGTCGCTGGTGAGCGAGCCGTACTTGTCCAGCGTCCGCTTCAGAATCTTGAGACAGAACCCGGTCCAGTCATAGGCCAGACCAGCGGCGCTCGGGCTCGGCTCCGAGTTGAACCGGCTCTTGTAGCTGCTCACAAACTGCTGCGCGGCGGCGGACGCGAATAGCGGTTGCATGTCCAGCACGCCATCCGAGGCCCCGCCGACCAGTTTGTAGAAGTCGCCGACGTAGCCCAACCCGTCCGCGATCAGCACGCTGTCCAGCCCGACTTCCTTGGCCTGCTTGATGAACGCGCTCATCGTCTCCGGTGCGGTGCTGGTGCCGGCGATGATTGAGGGCTGCTCACTCTTGAACTTGTTGAGGATCGTGTGGTGATCGGTGGCGTCGATCTTGAAGAATTGGGAGTCGACCACGGTCCAGCCAAGCGACGTGAACTTGTCCTTGATGGCGCCCGTCAGGCTGTGGCCCCAGTCGGTGTCCTCACCCCAGATCGCCACCGTCTTGCCGTGCTTGGGGGTGTAGCTGCCGCCATCGATGAACGCCTGGATGGCATCGCCGTAGGGAGTCGCCAGCTTTTGGGGCGTAGGCCAGCCCTTGGCCATCCAATAGACGTTCGGCTTGTCTTTGTTGAAGTTGTCATTGACGATGCCCGTCGCGCCCATCCCGAAGAAGTACGGGACCTTATGACGGTTGGCGACTGGCATCATGGCGACCGCGTCGGAACTGTGCCAGTTGAGGCAGCCCATCTGGATGTTCTTGCCGACGATGGCGTCTTCCAAAGCCGACGACGCCTTCGCAGGGTCAGAGGCTTCGTCAACCCAGACCGGCGTGATCTTGTAGTTGACTTTTTCCAGCGCCATCGTTGCCGCGTGCTGGAACTCGGCGCCGGTCTTGGCCACGGGCCCGGTGTAGGGACCGCCAATGCCGAGCTTGAACTCCTGCTGTGTGGTGCCCGAGGTACCACCGCATGACACGGCCATCAACGACAGGGCTGCGAGGGCGACTACGACCAGCCTTCCCCGACTCATCGAATCCACCTCCCTCAATTGCGCTGGGCAACACGAGGCAGGGATCATCCCCTTCCTCCGCGGCTGATTCTACGTTCGCGACGTTCCCGAAGCAAGAACTGTTGCGTAATAGGCAACAGCCCGGAGGGGCAAGAGCGACAATTTCCCGTCCTTCAGGGAGGGTGTAGCCGTCAGGCGCCGACGGTGGGAGCCTGGATCTTGAGTTTGGCGTTGAAGTCGTGCAGATCGATCACGGCATGGGCCGCCAGGTGGGCCACCGAGCCGGGAGCTAGGGTCAGGCTCTGCTGAATGTCGTGGGGGAATGCCGCCGCCACCTGGTTCAGGTCCACGGTGACATCGGCGTCATAGCTCAGCCGGTGAATCAAATGGTCGTCCACCCCGGTGAAGACGTCCACGCTCAGGATCACGCTCTTCAGCACTTCCTGGATGATCGCCGTCGCTTGGCGATTCTTGAGTTGGTGGTCGGCTGACAACTGGGCGAACAGCTTGGACAGGTCCGGCACCACCCGGTAATGCTCGACGCTGGCGCCGTTGAGGGTGGTCGCGTCACCGACTTCGGTAACCGACTGCGCCGTGTCCAGGATGGTCTGGTATGAGAGTTTGACCTTGCCGTTGCCCTGGGCGCCGACGTCGCCGCGCTTGAGGACCTCCCATTTGGAAGTCATCGGATCTTTGTAGTAAAGGGTGCCGCCGACGGCGACGACCTCGGTCGTGATGGTCACCCCACCGATCTTCGCGATGACCATCGCCTGGAGTTGGTCCGGGCGCTGCGCGGCGCCCGTGATCTTCAGATTGACCGTCGTGGAGCTGCTCAAGAGGTCGGCCTGGGAGCCGCCCTTGGCATGCAACTGGTCCACGAGCTGTTCGGGCAGGGTCAGCGTCACGGTGCCCGCCAGGTCGAATTTCACCGACTGGACCTGGCTCATCCGCTGGCCGGTATTGGCCAGGCCTTGCTTCGGCGTCTCGGACTTCGCTGACCCGGGCGCCGATATGCCGGCGCAGGCCGACAGCATGCCGATGGCCAGGATCGCGAGCAGGGGGCGCTTCATGCCTTTCTGGAGTATATGCACCGCCCAGGGCGAAAATGTGACAAGCAACTCTCAAAACACCCAAACAATCTGGCAGGCGAATGGCGATATAGGGAGGATCAAGATGGCAAGGATCGTCATCACCGAGTTCGTCTCGCTCGACGGCGTCATGCAGGCCCCTGGCGGCGACGAAGCCTTCAAGTACGCGGGTTGGACCTTCGAGATCAGCCGCGGGGAGGACGGGGACAAGTTCAAGATGGATGAGGCACGCGAGGCCGAGGCCTTGCTGCTGGGGCGGGTGACGTACGAGGGCTTTGCCAGGGCCTGGCCGACGCGGACCGGCGAATTTGCCGACAAGTTCAACAACATGCCCAAGTACGTAGTCTCTTCGACCCTCAAGAACCCTCAGTGGAGAAACACGACCGTGCTTCGGGGTGACGTCGTGGGGGAGGTCTCGACCCTGAGGCAGGCGCGGGGCGGCGACATCGTGGTAAACGGCAGCCGGCAGCTCGCCCAGACGCTGATCGAGCACGACCTTGTCGACGAGTTGCGCCTAATGGTCTTCCCGGTGATCCTCGGCAGCGGCAAGCGCCTCTTCGGCGAGACGAGCGGGAAGAAACGCCTCCGACTGGAGTCGGCGAAGACAGTCGGCGACGGCGTCGCCATCCTGATCTACCGGCCAGCCGGCACGGCTTAGTTCCCGCCCTTCAGGAGGGGCTCCTTTTATCGGGGCAGGCTACTCGAACGCGATGATCGCGGAGCGCCTGCACCTCAGAGAGACGACGGTCAACCCGTACGTCGAGAACCCGCTCGCGCGGCTGTCCGTCAAGAACCGCGCAGAAGCCGTGGCCGCCGCGCCTCGGCAGGGCCTCCTCCAGGGCTCGGCCCGTTCGTCTCCTCCGTTCTCCTCCGCCGATCGGCGCCGGCCGTAACAGTTTTTCCTCCGTTCGCAGCAGTTTTTCCTCCGTTCGGTGGGTGGACGTCTCAGTCCCCTGCGGGTAGCCTGCAGCCTGACGGCTGAGGTTCAAACGAATGACCATGAGCACCCACTTCACCCCGCGCCAGCTCGAGATCCTCGACCTGATCGCGTCCGGGAAGACGGACAAGGACATCGCCTTCAGGCTGCAGGTATCACGACGCACGGTCGCCGCCCATCTCCAGCGGCTGTACCTGGCCAACGGGTTTCACACCCGGGCGGAGGCCGTGGCCGCCTGGCTGCGCACCGCCGCCACGGATGAACCGCGCGACGTGTAGGTCATCCGCCTGCCAGCCATCCAGCGGATTGAAGCCATCGACCGGGGGACCTACGATCCCGGCCACCGATGCCCCACCATCCGCACACCGCTCGTGCGCCTCCGCAACCGATAGAGAAACTCAGTCGGGTCCGAACCACATCTCAAGGAGGTTTCGACATCATGTACGGAACGCGATTGCACACGCACCTGCGTGCGGGGCTCGCCGTCCTGGCTTCTCTGGTCGCTCTTGCGGCAGTCCCTGCCGTGACGGCGTCTGCCGCCAACCCCCACTCTGCAGGAAACTCGACCGTCGTGTACCTGTCCCCGGACCGGTCGTTTGCGGTCCTGGTTCCGCTGCCGGGCGTCTCCAAGCAGTCCTATAGCGCCAGCAGGGACCTGCAGGCCCTGAACGTCCAACTGGGCCCGCAGAGCGTGACGAGTTCAACGAACGTATCCGGCCTGACGGGCAGAACCGGCTCGAAGCACACGGTTACGGCGGCAGGAACCCTTTCCGCCTACAACAGCAACCGGACCTGCCCGCCGGGTGGCTTGTGCGACAACACCACCGCCTGGTTCTCGACCACGGTGAACGCACAGTCCGGCTGGTGGGTCGCCACCATGACCTTCGGCCCTGGCCAGTCCCAGGCCGCCTGGCTGGGGTGCTGCCCCTGGAACGCCACCACCATGTATCTGACTGATAACTGGTCGGTTGGCGGCATCGCCGTATCGGTCAACATCTCTATGCCCCCCGGCATTGGCATCGCCGGGTCCGGCAGCAGCGCCAGCTGGAGCTCAGCCGTGAACAACGTCTGGCTGATCACCCACTCCTTCAATGGGATCCAGTTCTCCAGCAACTGGGTCGTCTGCTGCCCATCGGAAAGCGCCTGGGCTACGTCGCAATTCGGCGGCTATTTCGTGACCACGGTCGCTAATTCGTAGATGCCGACCGTATCGACTCGGCTGCTCGTCAGGTCCGCGGCGATCGCGCTCGCCGCGCTCCTGGCGAGCGCGTCCTGCGCTCCGGCGGCCACCGCGGTCCCGGCGCCGGCCAGCCCCGAGCCCGGGGCCGCCGATGCCCTGACCCTCATGCAACTCGAGCGACTGTGGGCGGACACCGGCGAGGGCGGCGGTGGCTACCGGAGCACCACCAACCTGGTGGCCGCTCCCTCGCTGTACCTGACATCGTGGACACTCCGATTGATCGCCAGATACCACACTGCCGTTCCGCAGCTTTCGCAGGCTGAGACGGCAACCTGGCTGCGCACTATTCTCGATCAACCGGACAATCCAGCAGACGCTCTCCCGCCGCTCCAGCGGGCCTGGCTGGCCGGCCAGGCGCTTGTGGCGCTGAACGAGGCCGTCCCGACGGCCCCGGTCGCGCGGTTCCTGCCGACGCTGCGCGCCGGCGATCGCTACCGGTACGGACCACAACAGTCCGCGTCCTGGCCGGCGACCCAAACCGCCGTCGAACTCATGCAGATGGCCGGGGTATCCGTACCGTCGGAGATCGCCGACTCGGTCACGGCGCAGCTGCCGCTTGTGAGCGACCCAGCACGGGCGTCTCGCCTCGATGACCTGCAGGTCCTGGAGACCATCCTGCCGGTGTGGCAGCTCGCCGACCTCCTGCTGCCGGACTCCTCGCGCGCTCCGTTCCCCCGGTCGCTGCGTCCGATCCTGACGGCCTTGACAGCCAGAGCGGGCGCTGCCGGCGTAAGTGGCCCGCTGGCCGCCGCTCTGCTGATCAACGCCCAGCAGATTTCGCTCGCCAACGGGATTGAGCTCCCTGCCGGGCCGCCGCCGGCGTCTCTGGCGCTCACGACTCCAGACGGCTTTGTTTCGGCCTCCGCGGCGAAACCGATGGCGGACCCCCAACTCACCTACGATGCTGCCCTGCTCGGCATGCCGGCTGACGACCGACTGCTGACCACCATCCGCCGGACGGCCGGCCCGCTTGGCTGGCAGGCGAACGCTGGCCCGATCGATCCACAGACCACGTTCGACGCAACCGTCGTTACCCACGCGCTCGGGCATCACGAGCACGATGGCGCGCTGCGCCCCCTGACACTTACCTGGCTCGGCCAGCTGCCTTCCGACTCTTCAGCGACCTCTACTACGGCCTCGGCCCCGCAGCTGCGGGCGGCCTTCTTCGTCCTGGCTCTGGCCCGAGAGCTCGGTGTCCCCATCCCGTCGTCGATCGCCGCCTGGCTCCAGGAGTCGATGACGGCCGCAGCCAATCCCGGCCAACTCTCGCGGGAGTCCTGGTTCCTACGGATGGGGGAGGCGGCCGGCGTCACGCCGCCGGATGAGGTCTGGTCGTCGGTCCGTCAAACCCTGCTCCACCTCGACGTCCGCAACATGCAGGATGTCTACGCGCTCCAGGTGGGCGCCGAGGCTGGCAGGGACAGCACCCTCAAGGATCGGGCCGTCGCCGGTGCGCGCCAGCTCGCCCTCGGCGCCGTGTACCGGTTCACGCCAGGATCGCCCTTCCCCGACGTGCGGTCCACCAGCCTCGGGATCGCGATCGTGGGAGCGTCGCCCGCCGCGCGCCAGCAAGCCATCCGGCCGTTCAGCAGCGCGGAGGGTATCTGGATGTTCCCTACGACACAGAGTGGCGGCAACGTTCTCGATCCGGAGTCGATCTACCTCGGTTACGTCGTGCTCGGCAGGACGGCCAACGCCGCCGGCATCTTCTTTTATGAATAGGCAGAGCCGTGTACGATTCTGGCCGTGTCAAACGTATTCAGAGTGTGGCGACAGGTCTTTTTCGGTCTGATTCGCATTTCGGCGTCATCCCGCTGAACCTGAATACGCACGAGCCGCTAACCGCGGAGACGCTCTGCTCTCGCTACGCGGAGCGGGTCTATCGGTTTGCCGCGATGGTCGCCCGGAACGACATCGAGGCCGAGGACATCGCCCAGGAAGCGCTGGAGCGTAGCGTCCGGAAACTCGGCCAATTCGACACGCGACGCGGCACGATCGAGAGCTGGCTATTTCGAATCGTGACCAATACCGCCAGGGACGCCGGCAGGGCGGCGAACCGCCGCTTCGCGCTGTGGCAGCGGCTCGCAGCCCAGCGGAGTGAGCCAGAAGATTCGACCGACGACGTCGAGGCGCGGGCGCTGGCCCATCTCAGCGACAGCGAGGTGCTCGCCGCCGTCCGGCGGCTGCGGCCGCGTGAACGGACCGTGATCGCCCTTCGATTTGGTGCCGACCTGGACCACGCGAGCATCGGCGCCGCCATCGGACTGAGTCCCAACGCAGCCAGGGTGGCGGTTCGCCGAGCGCTCGACCGGCTGCGCGATCACCTGCAGGAGGAGAACCAATGAACGACGATCTGCGCTCCCCGCTGGCCAGGCGGCTGGCCACGCTCGAGATCCCGGTTCCATCCGAGCTGGTGCCGCGGGTGATGGCGGCCCGGCGCCCCGCCGCCCGCGTCGGAGGGGTCCGACTGGTGTCCCGACTGTCGGCCGCCGTCGCGCTGGTCGCGCTCGCCTTCGGCGGGGCCTCCTACTTCGCCCCACGTTTCGGCCAGGCGCTGGCCGACGCGCCGGTGCTGGGGGACGCCACCGGACCCCTCCTGCGGTCGGTCGGACTCGCCGGCCTGGCCGGCCGAGTCACGACGTTCAGCGGCGCCGCGGTGTCGTCCGGCTACCGCGTCGAGCTCATCGGTGGCTACGCCGATGCCATCCGGACCATCGTGCTGCTTCGCGTCCAGCCGGCCGACCGAAGTGTGCTCCTCTCGAATGCGACCGGGGTCACCCTGACCGATCAGTTCGGGCATCGCCTGGAGCTGAAGGGAGGCGCCGCGGATGAGCAGACGGGCCAGGAGATCCTCGAATTCGAGCCAATCAGTGGGCCGGCCGCGTCACTCGGGGCGCGGTTGACTCTGCAGGCCGCGACGCTGACGGCGTTCGGGGCGACCCGCGACGGGCTGCGGGGCGACTGGCAGCTTCGCGCCACCATCGCCCTGGACGAGTCGAGGGCTCTCACGCCTCCCGCGCCCGGCCGCCTCGGCACGATGACGGTTACCTTCACGAAAGTCACGGCGACTGCCACCGCCCTGGAGGTGCGGCTGCAGGTGCAGGGAGGCGGTCCGGGCGCGCTCTCGAGGGTGATCCCGGACGCGGTGAAAGGCCATCCGGCTTTCAGCCTGCAGCTGTGGGCTCCGGACGGGACCCAGGCCCAGGCGCTGACCAGCCAGGTGGATGATGCGTCGGGGTTGGTCGACACCGTCTGGGCCCGGTCGGCGGCCGGCGTGTACCGGCTGGTCGTCACCGACCAAGGGATCGGCACGATCGAACGCACCATCGACATCCCGTAAGCGGGTTGTAGGTCATTTGCTCGATTGATGGCGCGGACCGGGCGAACTAGCCTCGCCTCATGGTCCAACGATGGCCGGTGATGGTCGCCGTGGTTGCCCTGCTCCCGTTTTCCCTCGGGCTGCCAGCCCAGGCCGCCGCAGAGATCGATCCCATCGTGCATGCGCCCATCCACGTCGCGCAGGCGGCCACCAAGGGTCCGGTTGGCTACAGCCCGGCGCAGATTCGTCACGCCTATGGGTTCGACCAGCTGGCCGCCGACGGCAGCGGGCAGGTCATCGGGATCGTCGATGCCTCAGACGACCCCACCGTCGCCTCGGACCTGCAGACGTTCATCGGCCAGTTCGGGCTGCGAGCCCTCAGCGGCTTGCCCGGATCGCCAACGTGCACCGTTGCCGCGGGGCCGCATCCCTGTTTCGAGAAACTGGTCGCCTACGGCAATCCTCGCGTCGATCCCGTGTGGGCACTCGAGATCTCGCTCGACGTGGAGTGGGCGCACGCTATCGCCCCCGGCGCCGACATCCTGCTTGTCGAGTCGCCGCACACCACGCTCAGCAGCATGCTCCGCGGCGTCGATACGGCCGTCGCCGGTGGTGCCCGGGTCGTGTCGATGAGTTGGGGAACCGCGGAATTCACGGGCGAGACGCGGGACGATCCGCACTTCGCGGTCCCCGGGGTCGTGTTCGTCGCTTCGTCCGGGGACGCGGGCGCGGGCGTCATGTATCCGGCAGCGTCCCCCAGAGTTCTCGGGGTCGGTGGGACCACCCTTCCACTCGATGCGACGGGCAACCTGCTGGCGCCGGAGACAGCATGGATCGGGAGCAGCGGCGGGATCAGCGCGGTCGAGGCCGAACCGGGGTACCAGTCGGCGTACCCCATCCCGCCCACCAGCGGCCGGCGGGGCGTGCCCGATGTGTCGTACGACGCCAACCCGGTGACCGGCGTGGCCGTCTTCGACTCCACCGGCGCGGCGGGGTGGGTGCCGGTGGGCGGGACCAGTCTCGGTGCGCCTCAGTGGTCGGCGCTGGTCGCCCTCGCCGATGCGGGACGACGCAGCCCCCTCTCGTCCGCGGTCCTGACCGACTCGCCGTTCTACCGCGCGGCGCTCGCCTCCGCATATCGGGACATCACCGCCGGAGCGAACGGCCCCTGCGGGACTCTTTGCACCGCGGGACCGGGTTATGACTTCGTCACCGGGCTCGGCAGTCCCCTCGCCGGGCTTCTCGTCCCCGCCCTGCAGGCGCAGTAGTCGGCCAAAGCCCGGATCGGCCGCGGGCATCACCCCCAGCCGGATCCACCAATGCCTGCGTGCCCCTCGGCCATCTCTGCCTCGCGGCCGGCCGAGCCGGACGGTGGCTCCCGCGCGTGTTCGGTCACGCGTCTAACGGATGCGCTCCCTCCTGGGGTTATCGCCGCCTCCGGCCCTACTCGGCCCGCGTCCCAATCTAAGCCCGGATCCAGCGACCGAACGCGCAGATTGCGATGCGCGGCGAGCTGAGCGCAAGCCCGGATCTACCGGTCGGGCGCCGCAGATTGGGATGCGGGGCGTGCCGAGCCGCAGGAGGCGACGAGCACGCGAGGGAGCGCATCCGCCGATGCGTGACCGAGTGCGCGCAGGAGACGACGCCCGGATCGGCCGCATCCGCGCCCAAGATGCGAGTTCGTTCCGGCGGCCTCGGGCTCAGGCCGCCTCCGCGCCCAAGATGCGAGTTCGTTCCGGCGGCCTCCGGCTCAGGCCGCCTCCGCGCCAAGATGCGAGTTGGTTCGGGCGGCCTCGGGCTCAGGCCGCATACGCGCCCGAGATGCCAGCTCGAGGCGGTAGATTCGGGCTTTGGGAGACGACGAGCACGCGAGGGCGCGCACCCCTTGGTGCGTAACCGAGCGCGCGCAGGAGACGACGCACCGGAGCCCGGGTCCGTCGGACGGACGAAACAGATTGGGATGCGGGGCGTGCCGAGCCGAAGGAGACGACGAGCACGTGAGGGAGCGCATCCGTCGATGCGTGACCGAGCGCGCGCAGGAGACGACGCCCGGATCGGCCGCATCCGCGCCCAAGATGCGAGTCTGTTCCGGCGGACTCTGGGCTCAGCTCGCCCCGCGCCCAAGATGCAAGTTCGGCTCGGTGGATTCGGGCTAAGTCGCCCGACCAGCGGACCCGGGTTAGAATTGTGCCTTATCTGCCGGCGGTCCCAGCCTGGAAGGGGGGTTCGAGATGCGCGGTATGCCAGCATTGCCGATCTGGCTCACGGTGAACGCCGCGCGGCTGCAAAACCAGCAGGTCCGACGGCTGGTGGGCACGATGGTCATCCTGCGCTGGATCGGCCTGGTCTGGGTGGGCGTCCTGGGCATACTGACGCCGCCCCGTTACCCGGTCGCGCTGGTCCTGATCATCCTCGGGATCGGCACCTACAACGGCTGGGCGATGCACGCCGTCCGGCAGCCCGATGACGCCGCCGTACTGCGGGTCGCACGACTGGTGACGCTCCTGGACGAGCTGACGTATTTCGCCTTTCTGGCGGTCTTCACCGGCGTGGCCACCAGCACCGTCTATGCCATCTACACCTTCATGCTGGTGGAGGCCATTGCCCTCGAAGGCGTGCAGGGCGCGGTTCAGGCCGTCGCCCTCTTCGGAGCCGGATTCGGTGTGGTGCAGGGTTTCCGGGCCGCAGTGACGCACGGTCCTTTCCCCGACGTCGACTGGCTGCTGTGGAGCTTGATCTTTGTCTTCGGGGCCGCCATGCTCACTGGGGTGGATCGGATCCTGCTGGCCGGGACAGGCTCCGGCGAGCGCGGCGCGCCCACCCCGATCCCGGCCTCGCAGCCGAACGGGGGCCGGGAGATCCGCCTGTCGGAACGGGAGCGGGAGGTGCTCAGGCTGGTCGCGGAGGGCTACTCGAACGTGATGATCGCAGCCCGGCTCCACCTTGGCGAGAGCACGGTCAAGACCCACGTCGAAGGGCTACTGGCCCGCCTGAACGCCCGCAACCGGGCGGAGGCCGTGGCGGCAGCCTCGCGTCTCCACATCCTTTAGCCCGGATGCACCGAGCGGACGAAGCAGATTGGGATGCGGGGCGAGATGAGGCGAAGGCGGCGACGAGCACGCGAAGGCGCGCACCCGTTGGTGCGTAGCTGAGCGCGCGCAGGAGCCAACGCACGGATCGCTCGCATCCGCGCCCAAGACGCAAGTTCGTTTCGGTGGATTCGGGCTAAGCCGGGAAAGCGACCGATTCGGCCACATCTTACCGTCCGCTCATGGCAGACGCGAACCGCGACCTCTAGCGGCAACCGACTGAGATTGAGCCCAGACCTTTGGGCAGGCGTCGGCCCAGAACCATGGCCAACTCTGACCGGTTGGCCCAGCTGGTTTCCCTTCATACAAGGCCGGCGGCCACGGAAAACCTTACGGGTTGGTCAGTCGCCCCGCCGCCGGCTCGTAGTAGTGGGCGTACTGCCACACGCCCGCAGCGCGGAGCTGCTGGTCGTCGAACGATTGAGATCGAAAACGGGCCGGGGCGCACGACGCCAGGTCGATCGACGGCTTTCCCTCGACGACCCATTCGGCAAGCACCTGGCCGACGCCGGGCGACAGCGAGAAGCCGCTCCCGTTGCAGCCGGTGGCAATCCAGAACCCGCGAATGTCCGGGTGGGGCCCGACGATCAGCTGGCCGTCGGGGGTCATGGTGAAGAGCCCCCCGCGGTGCTCCTGCACCGGCGCGCCCCGGAGTGCGGGGATGTTCCCTTCAACCGTAGCGCCCAGCCGGCGGAGCACGGACGAGTCCAGCGGTACGGCGTCCATCGAGAAGTCCTCCCGCTGGCGAGCGACGTCAAACGGGAGGGGATCGGCCTCGAAGCCTCCCAGCATCAGGCCGCGGCGCGCCGGCCGAACGTACACCGCGGTGTCGATCAGGCGCACGATCGCCTGCTCGGCTTCGACCCCCTCGATCGGCTCGGTGATGAGCAACTGATGGCGGACCGGCATCACCGGCACGGTGGCCGTGGCCAGCTCACCGACCCGTCGCGCCCAAGCCCCGGCGGCATCGATCACCACCGGCGTCCCGATCTCACCCTGCGAGGTGACGACGCCGGACACGGCGCCGTTCTGCAATCGAATCCCGGCGACCCGCGTGTGCGGCACCATGGTCGCGCCGCGGACTTTGGCGGCCTGCAGGTAGGCGTGCAACAGGCTGGACGGCTCCTCGATGTAGAGGTCCGCCGGCGTGTGGCAGGCGGCGCGAATCCCGTCGGGCTCGAGGAAGGGCGCCAGCCGCCGCGCTTCCGGCGCATCGACCATCTCCAGGGCCACGCCCCAGGCGCCCGACCGCTGGGCCTCGGTGTAGATGAGGTCTGCGTGCTCCGGCGTCCGCGCCACCATCAGGCTGCCGGAGCGGGTGACGGGCAGCGGCACGCCCGCCTCAGCCTCGAAGTGGGTCACCGTCTTGATGCTGAGCTGCGCCAGTCGCGTGCGCGCCAGGTCGCCCTGGATGAGCTTGAAGAGCCCGGCCGCCCGGGGTGAGGTCTGTGAACCAGGCGCGAACTGGTCGATGATCGCTACCCGGCGTCCCAGTTTGGCCAGGTGATACCCGGCGCTCAGACCGAGGGCGCCGGCGCCGATCACAACCGCGTCGGCCTCGGTCACCACGGCCGCGGGACCGCCCTAGTTCCGCCTGCCGGTGAGCTCGGCCTCCGCCTGCAGCCAGTCCTCGAGATCATGCCCATCGTTGCCGCCTCGCCCGACGAAGATCTCGTAGGCGCGACGAGCGATCTCGGTTCGGGCCGGCCGCTGTTTCCCAGCAGCTCTCGCCTTGGAGCTGACCGCCCGCTTTCGTTGCTTGGTGGACATCGGGCCAAGTCTCCGGACGACGGCTGAGCCTGTCAAGTTCAGACGCTCCCACGATTCTCTACCATTGCAAGCTACGAGAAACTGGCATGAGCGGTTCTGAGCACCCGGATCACCTCTGGCGCAACCCGGACCCCAAACGCTCGTACGACGTCGTGATCGTGGGCGGGGGCCACAACGGCCTCGTCGCGGCGACGTATCTCGCGCGCGCCCGACGCCGGGTGCTCGTGCTCGAGAAACGCGCCG
>DASPZT010000194.1:0-6029 GCA_035636135.1 Candidatus Limnocylindria bacterium
AGCGATTCTGCAACGAACTGTTCCGGAACCAGGTCTGGCCGATGGCCGGCCTCGCGGATGGCGGCGGCGGTCTCGGGACCGATGGCGGCCAGCCGGGCGCTGGGGAACGGGGCGCCCAGCTCGTTCAGCAGTTGGGCGAAGGCCGCCACCCCATTCGCGCTGGTGAATGCGATCCAGTCGTACCGACCCAGGTCCCCCAGGCGAGCATCGGCCCGGGCGTCCAGCGGCTGGATGTCAATAGTCGGGACGGAGGTGACCTCGGCGCCAGACTGTTGCAACCGGTCGGCAAATCCGGATGCCTGGGGGCCGGCCCGCGTCACCAGGACGTGCAGCCCGTGGAGCGGCCGGCGCTGGAGCCGGTCGTCCCGAAGCAGGCGCTCGGCGCCCTGCTCCCGAAGCCCTGCCAGGACGGCATCCACAGTGGCCTCCCCATCCGACGCGGTCGCCTCGGCCCGGCAGGCGTCCCGCCCCGATGCCGACAGGACGGCCGCGCGCAGGTGCAGGCGATGCCCCTCTGGCACCGCGAAGGCCGCCACCGGGGTGAGGCAGCCGCCACCCAGCCGCCGGAGCAACATCCGCTCGGCCTCCACCGCCCGCCGGGTGGCTGGATCATCAGCCTGCCGGGCCAATCCGCAGGCGACCGTGCCCTCGACCGCCTGCAGCGCCAGCGCACCCTGCCCGGGCGCCGGGAGCATCAGGTCGAAGGGCAGCCATTCCGTCACCTCGGCCGTCCGGTCCAGGCGTTGGAGGCCGGCCGCCGCCAGGACGACGGCGTCCACCGCACCCTCCCGCATTTTGCGGATGCGGGTATCGACGTTGCCGCGGATCGGCACCACCTCCAGGTCCGGACGCAGCGCCCTGAGTTGCGCCGCCCGGCGGGGGCTGCCGGTCCCTATGCGGGAACCGGCCGGTAGGGCGCGCAGCCCCTGACCAGTCCGGGTGATCAGGACATCGCGGGCATCGGCCCGCGGCAGGAAAGCGGCCAGCACCAGCGGTGGCGCGACCAGCGTGGGCAGGTCCTTGGCCGAGTGCACGGCCAGGTCGGCACGGCCATCGAGCAGCGCCTGCTCAAGCTCCTTCACGAAGACACCTTCCTGCTGCACCTCGGTCAGCGCGACGGTCTGCGCGCGATCCCCCCGGGTCTCGATGGGCGTCAGCTCGAAGACTTCCCCCGGATGCAGCCGGTGCAGGGCGTCGGCAGCCAAGCGCGCCTGCACGAGCGCCAGCGCGCTCCCTCGAGTCGCCAGCCGGATCATTCCAGGTCGGTCAGGTCGAAGGCGTCTTGCAGGACCGCGGCATCCACGCTGGGTGTCGGCGTCTCCCGCAGGTGGCGAATGGGCGAGTGCAGCAGCTTGGCCGTCAGTCCCTCCGCCAGCCCGTGCAGGGCTTTGCGGGTGGCGGCATCGGCCATGGGCAGGTGCGAGAGCGCCCGGTCGACCTCGTTGTCGCGGATCTGCTCCGCCCGCCGGACGAGCGCGCCGATCAGGGGACCGGCCTGGCGGGCCTGCAAGCTGGCGTGGGTTCGGGCCAGCTCCTCTTCGACGATCCGTTCCGCCGCCGGCGCCGCCGCCGCGCGGTCCCGCAGGTTCCGTTCCGCCACCAGGCGCAGGTCATCGATGTTGGCCAGCGAGACCCCCGGGACACTGCTGGCGTCCGGATGCACGTCGCGCGGGACGGCGATGTCCACGATCACCAGCGGGCGGCCGCCGCGCAGCGCCTGGAATCGCTCGATGCGGTCTCGGTCGAAGAGCACGTAGGGTGCGCTGCTCGAGGTCAGGATCACGTCGACCTCGGGGACCACCGATTCCAGCGCCGTGAAGTCGATGGCTTCCACCCCCAGCGGCCGGGCAAACTCATCGGCCCGCTGCACGGTGCGGGAGGCCAGGTGCACGTGGCGGATGCCCTGGTTCCGGAAGAGGCGGACGGCGATCTCGCTCATGGCCCCGGCGCCCACCAGCAGGACGCTGCGGCCGGCAAGATCACCTAGGATCTCGCGGGCGCGCATCACGGCCACGTGGCTGACCGACACCGCGCTCCGGCCGAGCTCGGTCTGGTCCCGCACCCGCTTGCCGGCCCGGATCGCGCCACGCAGGATGACGTGCAGGGTGGCGTCCAGCGTTCCGGCTTTTTGCGCCTGGTCGAGTGCCTGCTTCAGCTGGCCCAGCACCTGCCCCTCGCCCAGCACCATCGAGTCGAGGCCGGCCGCCACGCGGAAGAGATGCGCCATGGCCTGGCCGTCGGCCAGGTGATAGGCGTAGCGGCGCCAGGTCTCGAAGGGCAGTTGGTGGGGCCATTCGCCGAACGCCCGCAGCAGCCGGTCGTCGGCCGCGGCGTTGGCCGAGACGGCATAGAGCTCGGTGCGGTTGCAGGTGGAGAGCAGCGCGCCAGCGTCGAGCAGGTCCCGGTCCGCCAGTCGCTGCAGGCACTCCCCCACGCTGGCATCCGGGATGGACGCCTGCTCGCGCACCTCGAGGGGAGCGGTCCGGTGACTCAGGCCGACCAGGACGAAATGCGTATCAGGCACCGCGGCTCGACGCTACCACACCAGGCGGGTGATCCGGCGGCCGTCTGACCACGGCCGGCTATTTGCGGCGGCGAACGACGTAATGGGTCAGTTCCTCCAGCGCGTCCTTGTAGGTCGACGGCGGGAACACCTCCAGCGCCGCGCGGGCCTGCTCGCCGAACCGGCGGGCCACCTCGTACGACTCGTCGATGGCCCGTGAGTGGCGGACGATGGAGACCACCTCGGCGTAGTCGGCGTCACGCAGAACGGGCCGGTCCAGCACCCGCCGCAGCCCGCCGTCGACGCCCGGGTCCTGGAGGGCCAGCATCAGGGGCAGGGTGACGGTCCCTTCCTTGAGGTCATTGCCGACCGGCTTGCCGACTTCGGCTTCCGTGGCCAGGTAGTCCAGCACATCGTCCGCGATCTGGAATGCCATCCCGAGCAGGTGGCCGTAGCGCTCCAACGCCGCCACCGCCTCCTTCGGCTGGTCGCTGGTCACTGCGCCACAGAAGGTCGAGGTCGCCATCAGGACCGCGGTCTTCCGCCCGATCTTGGCGTAATACTCCTCCTCGGTCTGCTCGTACTTGCGCTGGGTGGTGAACTGGAGCATCTCCCCGTAGCAGATCGTCATCACGGCCTGCGAGAGGCGGACGTCGATGTTGGGATCCCCGACCTGGGCCATCAGATTGGCGGCCTTGGCGAAGTAGTAGTCGCCGATGATGACCGCCGGGCCGGGACCCAGCACCTCGTGGATGGTGGGGAGTCCGCGCCGGGTGGGCGCATGGTCGATCAGGTCGTCGTGGATGAGGGTGGCGTTGTGGATGAACTCGATCGCCATGGCCGTGCTGAAGACATCCTCGATGCGGGGCTGGCCCAGGTGGGCGGCCAGGATGACCAGCGCCGGCCGGATCCGTTTGCCGCCGGCGTCCAGGATTTGCTGCATGGCGTCGGCCAGGGGACCCATGTCGGCGCGGACCACCGCGTGCAGGCGTCGCTCGAAGTCATCGAGCTCAGCCTGGACCGGGGCGAGGAAATCCGTGCGGGTCACACTCATGCGCTCGCCTAACCCTATCGTAGGGAGCCCACTGGGGCAATTCCTATCCAGCGGTGGCCCGATTGTGGCGGGCCGGGCTATGGACCGTAACGTTAGCCGACCGCCTCGCGCGACCCGATCTGCTCCACCAGCTCGAGGCCCACGGTCTGGATCGGTGGAAGGGCGTCTTCGAACAGGATGTGGGCCGTTTTCAGGAACTGCTCGGGCGACCCGGTGACGTAGATCTGGTGCCCGGCTGGCTCGTCGCCGGCGGCGGCCAGCCCGTTGGCGGCCAGCACCCGGGCCACCCGCGCGGCCGTAGTGTGGGCCGAGTCGACGATGGTCATCTTGCCCTCGGTCACCTTCTGGATCAGGGGGCGCAGCAGCGGGTAATGCGTGCAGCCGAGGATGAGCGTGTCGGGTGCGTACTCGATGATCTCGGCCAGCGTCGCGCGGAGGGCGGCTTCGGCCTCGGGCGATTGGGCCTGGCCGCCTTCGACCAGCTCCACCAGGCCCGGCGCCGCCACCGGCAGGACGCCGATGGTGGGATTGGCCTCCTTGATGGCGTGCAGGTATTCGCCGCTCTGCTTGGTCCCTTCCGTGGAGATGACCGCGATCTTCTTGTTGCGGGTGGCCTGGACGGCCGCCTGGGCGCCGGGCGTGATCACCCCCACGATCGGAATGTCGAAGGTCTCCCGGGCGGCGTTGAGGGCCGCCGCGGTGGCCGTGTTGCAGGCGATCACCACCAGCTTCACGTCGAGCTCTTCCAGGAAGCGGATGATGCGGAGCGAGAACTGCCGGACCTGCCCCTGGAAGCGCGGGCCATAGGGGAAGTGGCCGAGGTCGGCGAAGTAGATGGTCGACTCGGCCGGCAGCTGCTGCTGCAGCTCCCGCAGGACCGTCAACCCGCCGACGCCCGAGTCGAAGACGCCGATGGGCCGGGGGTCACTCACTAGGAACCCATGTTACCGAGCCGTGATACCCTGCGCCGCCAGTCCCGGCCCGCCAGCCAGTTACATGCTGCCGCATGCACCTTCAAGTGAGTCACAGCTCCCGCAGGCATCGCCAAGGCGGCCAGTTATACGCGCCGGATGAAGCCACACGTGCGCCGCGGCCGTAAGGCCCGGGAGAAGCGGATCGAGCGCGCTACCGCCCGCAAAGCCACCCAGAAGCAAGCAGCCTAGGGCCGGATTCCGGGCAACGACCCCGGATTCGAGTTAGGGCGAGTTCCGTGGAGGCGCCGATCGCCACTCTCGCCAGTTCCCCACGTCAAGAGCAATGACCAGCGCGTCGGCCGCCAGCGGCATGGCGACGTATTGCGGGTACTTCTTACGGAGCGCGGCGATGGCCCGGCCCTGCTCGGCCCCCCGCTCGAGCAACCGCACCGGGCCTTCCAGCAGGACGAACCAGAGCCGGCGCCAGTCCTCTTCATAGTGATCGACCAGGACGGCCGCCCGCGGATTGGCGCGCAGGTAGCGCACTCGGCGTAGCTGCTCGGGCGGCACGCGCTTCGGCTTGGCGTCGATGGCCGAGTAGAGGCGGTCGCCGACCAGCGCAAAGCTAATGGGGACCAGCGCCGGCTTGCCCCGATGGGCGGTCGCCAGGTGCGCCACCCGCGCGGCGGCGACTCGCGCGCGCAGGGTGGGCGGCAGCACGCCTCCCATAATCGTCGAATGGTATTGCTCCTGCGGGAGGCCGATGTGCGCCCGCTGATCACGGTCGCCGAGGCAATCGACCTGCTGGACGCGGCGTTCCGCGACTGGGCCGCCGGGGGCGCCGACAATCAGCCGCGCCGCCGGGTGGCCGGTGGCGTCGTGCTGGCCACCATGAGCGCCGCGCTCCCGACCCGGGGCATCGTCGGTTTCAAGGCATACACCCATCACCGGCACGACGCCCGATTCTGGGTCCAGCTCTTTGACGCCAGCTCGGGGGAGCTGGTGGGCATCGTAGAGGGCGATCATCTGGGCCGCGTGCGCACCGGTGCCGCCTCGGGCCTGGCCACGCGCTACCTGGCGCGGCCCGATGCCAGGCGGCTGACGATCTTTGGGGCCGGCACCCAGGCCCTGACCCAGGTGCTGGCCATCGCCAGCGTTCGGCCGCTCCAGGAGGTGCGAGTGCTGAGCCGGGATCCCGGCCGGCGGGAGCGATTGTTGACGGACCTGGCGGCCAACGGGATCCGCGCCACCGCCGGCGGCGACCCACGCGAGGCGGTGGAAGCCGCCGACATCATCACGACCATCACCAGCGCCGGGTCGCCCCTCTTCCCGGGTGCCTGGCTCCGTCCCGGGCAGCACCTCAATGTTGCTGGGTCGAACTGGCCCCAACGCCGGGAAGTGGATGGCGAGACCGTTTCGCGGGCTGGCCTGGTGGTGGCCGACGACGCCTCTGCCGCCCGGGTGGAGGCCGGCGACCTGCTCCTGGCCGAGGCCGATGGGATGCTGGACTGGGCCCGGGTCCACTCTCTGCGCGAAGTGATCGTCGGCACCGCGAAGC
>DASPZT010000195.1:0-2466 GCA_035636135.1 Candidatus Limnocylindria bacterium
CGAGACGTTCATGAACGTCGAACAGGCGGGATGCAGGCTGCAAGGTATCCTCGCGCACGACCGGGACCTGACCACGCGCCCTGCGCTGGGCTTTGACGCGTTCGACACGATGAAGGGCCTCGGCATCATTGACCTCTTCGAGGCGTGCAAGTTGAGGCTGGCGGAGCGCACTCTCGCGTCTTTGGAAAATGAGCTGCCGTCGCAGGCTGGAGAGTTGCTGCTGCTTCCCGCCCGCCGAGCTGAGCAAGCTCTGCGAGATTTGCAGCCGCGTAGGTCTGCATAACGCGCTGTAATGGCTACATGTCGTCGGAGTCCGAGCCAAGGCAGGTTCAGCAGGCAGGGGATGGGGTGACGCCCTCGCTATGCGCGCCTGCCTCGGTCTGTCAGGACGCCATGAGCGCCACGCTGAACAGGGTGATCTGTGTGCCCGATCTGCTCGCCGACATGGCTGACCGTTTCCGGTCATGCCGAGGACGGGCGTCATCGCTGAACCTGGCGGGGCACTGATGCCGATCCCTCCGATTCCGGAGTACCCGAGCTTCATCGAAGAGCTGGGCCATGCCCTTACGGACGGCGAGACCCTCACCCGATGGGTCGCGGGCCGCCGACGGCCGTGGCGCCGGTGACGGGCTCGAACCGGTCCAGGCGGCCCAGGGTGCGAGCTGTCGGCGCCGCCTGTTCCCGGCGCCCCCGCGGCTCACGCGCCCGCCGCGACCCAGATTGCTCGCCCGAACGTTGACCCGCGGCAGTCATCAATGGGTACAACCGCTCCCGGAGCCGGCGTTGCCGCCCGCTTCAGCTGACGTCGCATAACCAGAAAGGAAGCCCAATGAACCTGACTCGGGCCATCCACCCAACCAGGCGGCGTGTCATCGTGCTGGCAGCGGTCCTGGCCGTCGCCGGACTGTTTGCCTCCGCCAGCCAGGCCGCCTCCGCCCGCGCCGCCGAGGCGCACGCGTTCCAATGGCGCGACGGGCCCAAGCCTGTCATCGTGCTGGAGCACGGCGCCTGGGCCGACGCCTCCAGCTGGAGTGAGGTCATCCAGCGCCTGCAGGGCGATGGCTTCACCGTGTACGCGCCGCCCAACCCGCTGCGCGGCCTGCCGCAGGACTCCGCCTACCTGCACGACTTCCTCACCCAGAACGCGGCCCTGGCCGGGCAGCCGGTCGTCTTGGTCGGGCACTCCTATGGCGGGGCGGTCATCACCAACGCCGCCGTCGGCGACCCCCAGGTGAAGGCCCTGGTGTACGTGGACGCGTTCATCCCCGACCAGGGCGAGACCCTCGCGGGGCTCCTGAGTTCCGTGCCCGGATCCTGCCTGGGCGGCAATCCCGCCGACACCTTCAATTTCGTGCCCTACCCCAACACCACAGGCGACGTCGACCTCTACATCAAGCCGAGCCTGGTCCCCGGCTGCTTCGCCAACGGCCTGCCCGCCAAGCAAGCCGCGGTCATTGCCGCCACGCAGCGGCCGCTGGCCGCCAGCACGCTCGGCGAAGCCTCCGGGACTCCGGCCTGGAAGACGATTCCGTCGTGGGCCGTGATCGGCACCGAGGACCAGGCCATCCCACCCGCTTTGCTCCTGTTCATGGCCCAGCGCGCCGGCGCCCGCATCACTGATGTCAAAGCCGGGCACCTATCCATGATCTCCGACCCTGGCACCGTGACCGATGTCATTGAGCAAGCGGCCCAGGCCAGTAGCTAACCGTCCGCGGGCCGCCTAACAGCCGGTTTCCCCATAACGGTCGGGAGCGGCCCCGGGCTTTGCCGAGAGCCGGGGCCGGTTTCTCGGCCGAATGAAGGGCACCCGGGCACATGCCGGGCGGCCCAGTCCCTCGGTCACGGGTTCATTGCCTCGTCGATGGGGACGATGAGGGGGGCTCCAGCACTCCTTAGTTTCCGTGATCATGGAACGAGGCCGGTGGCGGCCGCTGGCCTTCCCTGCAGTGGCTTCTTGCCATCCCAGGAAAGCTCATTGCCATCGCAGAAGGACGCTACTGGCCATCCCGGGCGCGGCGCTGGCTCCTGGCCCGCTGGCGCTGGGCCATGCTCGGCCTGGAGAGTTCCTCGGGGAGTGGCAGCAGCGGGTTAGTCGCGCTGGCGATAACGTCGCCTGCGATATCGATGACCCGCTGGCCACGGGCGCGTGACACGGACCTGAGCTGCTCAAACGCCTGCCTCGGCCGGACCCGGTGCCGTTCGGCCAGCACGCCGATTGCCTGCTCAACGCGGATCCGGACGGTCAGGGCGCGTTCCAGCTGGCCCACAGTGACCCGGAGCCGCCGCGCCTCATCGCGGCTACCGTCGTCGTCAGCCGCACTGTCAGCGGCGCCAGCACCAGCCGCGCCAGCACCAGCCGCGCCAGCGCCAGCCGTCCCAGGATCAGCGCCAGCCGTGCCAGGTCCAGCACCAGCACCAGCGCCAGCAGCACCAGCGCCAGCAGCACCAGCCGTCCCAAGATCAGCG
>DASPZT010000196.1:0-3491 GCA_035636135.1 Candidatus Limnocylindria bacterium
GAGGAGGTCGCCGACCGGGTCCTGCGCTTTATGGTCGAGCGACGGTCGGAGCTGCACGAACGGGCGCAGGACTTGCACCGGCAGCTCAGCGAGCTAGCCTTTGCCGGCCGGGGGCTGGCAGCGGTGCTGCGCCGCCTCACCGAGCTGATCGAGGCTCCGGTCGTGCTGGAGCACGGCGGAACCATCGAGTACGTGGCCGCCGGCCGGGACCGCACGCTGCCGGAGGCCATCCGCGAGGCCATTGCCGCCGAAAGACCAGACCTGGAAGCCCAGCTGCGGGAGGTCCCGCTGAGTGCCTTCGACCCGCCCGTGACCGCCCGCCCCCTGCCCGGAGGGATGAGCCGCCTGGTTGCCCCCATCCTGGTCCAGGGGACGATCGCCGGCTTTCTCTCGATCCTGGGGCAGAACGGCGAGCTGTCCGAGCTACACCGGCTGGCCGTGGGGCGAGCGGCCAGCGCTTGCGCCATCGAGCTGGTGCGAACGCACGCCGCCCGCGACGCCCGCGACGAGCTGGAAGAGGAGGTGCTCGATGTGCTGGCCGGCGGACGGCCCGGGTCCATGGAGGCGGCCACCGAGCGCGCGCGGCGCAAGGGGGTCGACCTGAACAGTCCCTACGTCGTGTACGCGGCGGGGTCAGCCGCGCCCGGACAAGCGGCGGCCATCCGGGCGGCGTGGGATCGAAGCCTGGGCAGCCGGCGGTTGGCCGCGCTGGTTCGAGAACGGGGCAGCGTGGTGATTGCCCTGGTTGCCCTCGGCCGCCGGGCCCAGGACCCCACCGGGCTGGCCCATGATCTGCAGCGCGCCGCGCAGGGCGGGACCGCGGCCGACATCGCGGTTGGGCATGGGCGCGTCCGCCAGAGTCCGCAGGACGTCAGTGCCGCCGTGCGGGAGGCCGGGCAAGCCCTGAGCCTCGGCCGCCGGCTCTTCGGCGCGGGGGCGGTGGTGCCGTTCCGCAACCTCGGCCTGTATCGGCTGCTGGCCGGGCTGGAGCCGTCGGCACCGCTCCGCGAGTATCACGACGAGATGCTGAGCGAGCTGACCCGGCGGGATCGGGGCGGCGTGCTCCTGCTCACCCTGCGGGCGTACCTGGCCGGCAACGGCAGCCCGACCGACGCGGCGGATCGCCTCCATCTCCACCGAAACACGGTCCTCTACCGGCTGGGGAGGATTGAGGAGATCGCGGGCGTGGATCTCCGCGACCCCGAGGTGCGCCTCAGCCTGCACCTGGCCCTCAAAATCGAGGACGTCCTGACGACGGGATCGGCCGTTATTCCAGCCGAGCGCGGAGGGTCGCCGGAAGCTCCGGGAGGAAAGGCCCGACCGTAAGCCTGGGCTGGTCCGCGACCCCCAGGCCTGCCAGGACGGCCTGGGCAATGGCGGCGTGACCGGCCGCGCTGGGATGGAACCAGTCCGCCCGGTTGGGCCCGCGCACGCTGGGGCCGCCGTCTTGCGCGTGAAAATCAGCCGTGGCATAGAACCCGTCCAGGCTGACGAACGTGCCGCCATGGCGCAAACAGGTGTCCTGGATGATGGCCCGGATGGAGGGACTGGGGAGCCAGCTATCGATGCAAACCACTCGGGTGGAGTGGCTGGTCACGCCAATGAGGATGGCCTCGTACTGTTGCGCGAAGGCCTCCAGCGGCGTGAAGAACCCGACGTCGTTGGTTCCCAGCTCGATGGTGACCAGACGGGGATGCGCCGCCAGCACGTCGGGCACCTGGCCCGCCCCCCACGCCGCTCGGGTCCCGCTGCGCGCCACCAGGGTGAGATTCATGCCCAGGTCGCGAGCGATGACGGCGGGGAAGATTTGGGCGACGGCCGGCGCGTCGTAGCCCACGCTGATGCTGTCACCCAGCGCGACGTACGTCTGACCGCGCAGGTCTTCGGCCAGCGACAGCTGGGTCGCCTCCACCGAGCCAGTGACCGCGGTCAACTGCGCCGAGCCGGCTGCCTCGGTCTGGGTCACCGCCATCAGGGCCGCCACCAGCCCCGGTACGACCCGGATCGCTGCGGGAAATCGAATCGGATCCCTCCTTCATATGCGAGTGTACGCTGACGCTCTGCACCCTCCCCTGCGAGTGCACGCTCTTGCTCGCGGGAGGGGGATGGAGAAAATGCTGAGGGCTATGCCAGGCCGGCTTCGAAGGTGGTCGCCATGTCCCCCAGCGCGCGCACGGCCCAGTTGGGTCGTTCGGTCATCCCGAACAGGCTGAGGCGGGCCTCGGCCAGGTGCTCGGAAGCCTGGCGGCGGCAGTAGGCGTGGGCATTGGCCTGGGCCAGGACGGTGCGCGCCACCTCCATCTCAGACGGCGTGAAGCTGGCCCGCGTCAGCAGCCCGCGCAGCTGGCGCCGGCCGGCGGCGGGGCCGGCCTTCAGGGCCACCAGCGTGGGCAGCGTCTTCTTGCCGTTGCGCAGGTCGCTGCCCTCGGGCTTACCGGTCTGGGCCGATGAACCCCAGATGCCCTGGATGTCATCGATGATTTGAAAGGCCATCCCCAGATGGCGACCGAAGTCGGCGGCGCGTTCGGAGGCGGCCTCGCCGGCTCCCGCGGCCAGCGCCCCCAGGCGGGTGGCGCAGGCGAACAGGCCGGCGGTTTTCAGCTCGATCATTTGCAGATATTCGTCGACTGAGACATCGACGCGCTGTTCGAACTCCAGGTCCATGACCTGGCCCCGGCACAGCTGCAGCGTGGCTTCCGACACCACCCGCAGGGCGGGCGCCAGCCGCTCCAGGTGGCGGGGCGGCATGAGCTCGGCGATGGCTTTGGGAACCAGGGCCTGCAGGGCGGCGCCGGCGTTGATGGCCTGCGGCGCGCCCCAGACTTTCCAGACGGCAGCCCGCCCTCGCCGGAGTTCGTCGCCGTCCTGGATGTCGTCGAAGACCAGGGAGAAGTTGTGGGCCAGCTCGACGGCGACCGCCGCCCAGATGGCGTCGGCGTAGCGGCGGCCGAAGGCCTCGCAGGTGAGGAGCGCCAGGTTGGCCCGCACGCGTTTCCCTTGACGCGCCCCCGCCCCGCGCAGCCCGAGGTGGTACTGCACCATCTCGGTGAGCAACGAGGACTCGGTGGACCCAACGATTTGGGAAAAGCGGGTGAGCTCCCGGTCGAGGGCGCCATTCATGGCCTCCAACCGGGCGGAACGGCTGGCAAAGGGTTTGCCGGTGTCGCCCGACGAGCCGGCGAGCCGTCTGCTGGGCGGCCGGGCCCTCATCGCGACTCGATCAGCCGGTCCAGCGTCAGGGCGTCGAGAGACCCGGCGCCCGAACAGAACATGGCGACTCGCAGCTGCCAGCCGAAGCCATCCAGCAGGCGGCGCGCCGGTTCCTCACCCTGGGCGGCGGCCGCCAGCACGGCGTGGGCAAACCCCACCAGGCGAGCGCCCAGCGCCAGCGCCTTGGCGGCGTCCAGGCCGTTGCGGATGCCGCCGCTGGCGATGATGGGGGTGGTGGGTGCCGCTGCCTTGGCCTGCAGGACCGCCTCGGCGGTGGGAAT
>DASPZT010000197.1:0-2442 GCA_035636135.1 Candidatus Limnocylindria bacterium
AGTCCGCATCCCACCGTGTCGGAATCCGTCAAGGAGGCGGCCCTGGCCGTGGACGGCCTGGCCATCCACATCTGATGGCCACCAAGACGGTCGAGGTGGCGGCCAGGGGCGGGCAGAGCCGCCACCGGGCGCTGGGCCTCAGCGACGAGCGGGCGCTGGCCATCTACGAGGTCATGCGGCTGGCGCGCGCCGTCGACGAGCGCATGTGGCTCATCAACCGCCAGGGGCGGGCGCCATTCGTCATTTCCTGCCAGGGCCAGGAAGGGGCCCAGGTAGGGAGCGCCATGGCCCTCAAACCGGGCTACGACTGGGTGGCGCCCTACTATCGCGACGCCGGCGTGGTGCTGGCCCTGGGCATGACAGCCCGCGACCAGATGCTCTCTTTCTTCGCCAAGCGGGAGGACCCCAGCAGTGCCGGCCGGCAGATGCCCGGCCATTTCGGGTCGCAGCGGCTGCACATCCTGACCGGGGGCAGCCCGGTGGCGACCCAGCTCCTGCACGCCGCCGGCATCGCCCTCGCCTCCCGGATCCGCAAGGAAGACGCCGTCACCATCGCCTACTTCGGCGAAGGCGCCAGCAGCGAGGGGGACTGCCACGAGGCGATGAACTTCGCCGGCATCCACAAGCTCGGTGTCATCTTCGTCTGTGAAAACAACGGGTACGCCATCTCGGTGCCGCAGAGCAAGCAGATGGCCATCCAGAACGTCGCCGACCGCGCCCCGGGCTACGGCTTCCCGGGCGTGGTGGTGGACGGCAACGACGTGCTGGCCGTCTACCAGGCGACCCGCGACGCCGTCACCCGCGCCCGGGCCGGCGAGGGGCCGAGCCTGATCGAGGCCAAGACCTACCGCTTCACGGCGCACTCCAGCGACGACGACGACCGGCGCTACAGGCAGGCCGAAGAAGTCGCAGTCTGGCGGCAGAAGGATCCGATCCCGCGCTACCAGCGCTACCTGCGCGAGGCGGGGGTTCTCACCGATCCGGTGGAAGCCGCCATCACCGAGCGGGTGACCGCCCAGGTGGACGACGCCACCGAGTACGCGGAGCATGCGCCCGACCCGTCAGTCGACGACCTGCTGCCCCACGTGTTCGCTCGGGAGGTCGACTAGATGGCGGTCAAGACGGTGATCGAGGCCATTCGCGAGGGGATGGATGAGGAGATGGCCCGGGACCAGACGGTCTTCATCATGGGCGAGGATGTCGGCAATCGCGGAGGCGTGTTCCTGGCCACCGATGGCCTCTTCAAGAAATACGGCGCCGACCGGGTGATCGACACGCCGCTGGCCGAGTCGACCATCGTGGGGCTGGCTATCGGCGCGGCGGCCAACGGAATGCGGCCCATCGCCGAGATCCAGTTCGCGGACTTCATCGCGCCGGCCATGAACCAGATCATCGAGGAGGCCGCCCGCATCTGCTACCGGACCAATGGGGACCTCAACCTCCCCATCGTGATCAGGGCCCCCTGGGGCGGCGGCGTCCACGGCGCCCTCTATCACTCGCAGAGCATCGAGGCGCTCTTCTCGCACGTCCCGGGCCTCAAGGTGGTGGCCCCCGGCACGCCGGCCGACGCCAAGGGCCTCCTCAAGTCCGCCGTGCGCGACCCGGACCCGGTGCTCTACCTGGAGCACAAGCGGACCTACCGGCTGATCAAGGGCGAGGTCCCCGACGGCGACCGCCTGGTGCCGATCGGCAAGGCCGAGGTCAAGCGCCAGGGCAAGGACCTGAGCCTGATCGCCTACGGCCTGATGCTGCACTACTGCCTGGAGGCGGCGGACACCCTGGCGGCCGAGGGGGTGGAGGCCGAGGTCCTGGACCTGCGCACCATCAAGCCGCTGGACGTGGCCGCCGTGATTGCCACCACCCGCAAGACCGGGAAGGTGCTGGTCGTGCACGAAGACAACCCCTTCGCCGGGGTGGCCGCCGAGGTGATGGCGGTGATCATGGAGCAGGCCTTCGATGCCCTGGACGCGCCGGTCATGCGGCTGACCGGACCCGACGTGCCCGCCATGCCCTTCAACCACGTGCTGGAGGCGGCCTTCATGCCGAGCCCGGAGAAGATCCTGGCCAAGGCGCGCGAGCTGGCCAAGTACTGATGGCCGTCGTCACCATGCCCCAGCTCGGTGAATCCATCACCGAGGGCACCATCGCGCGCTGGCTGAAGAAGGTGGGCGATCCGGTGAAAAAGTACGAGAGCCTCGTGGAAGTGATCACCGATAAGGTCAACGCCGAGGTACCCGCCCCGGTCGCCGGGGTGCTTAAGGAGATCCGGGTCCAGGAGGGCACTACCGTGACGGTGGGGACCGAGATCTGCGTGATCGAAGAGAGCCAATTGTCCCCTCCCTCGAGGGAGGGGCAGGGGAGGGTGCCATCGAATGGGGGAGAGGAAGCCCACGGCAGGCTGTCCCCCGCCGTGCGGACCCTGGCCGACGAGCACGGGATCGG
>DASPZT010000198.1:0-3398 GCA_035636135.1 Candidatus Limnocylindria bacterium
AGCATGACCGAGAGTCCGGACGACCTGCGGGCGGGGTTGTTTCTGGCCGGGCTGGCCGGCCTGCACACGCTGGAGGCCGATCCACCGCGCAGCCAGGTCGACGTGGTGCCGCTCTTCGAACGGCTGGCGGATCTGGAAGCCGCCCCGGCGCTCATGGACGCGCTGTTCAGCGACCCGGTCTACGCGCGACAGCTGGATGCGCGCGGGAGCATCCAGGAAGTCATGCTCGGCTACTCGGATAGCAACAAGGAAGTGGGCTACCTCTGCGCGGCCTGGGCGTTATTCGGGGCGCACGAATCGCTGGCCAGCCTGGCGGCCCGGCACGGACGCACCATGCGGGTCTTCCACGGCCGGGGCGGAACGGTGGGTCGCGGCGGCGGGCCGACGCACGAGGCGATTCTCGCTCAGCCAGCCAATGCGCGAGATCCCCAGATCAAGATCACCGAGCAAGGCGAGGTCATCCATCGGAAGTACGCGCGCCTGGAGACCGCCAAGCACAACCTGGCGCTGGTGCTGGGCGCCGTGATGGAGGCCGCGCTGCTCCCTGATGCCGGCCGTGAACTACGACCCGAGTGGCGCGACGCGATGGCCACCCTCGCCGACTCGAGCCGCGTCCGGTACCAGGCGCTGGTCTTCGATGATCCCGGTTTCCAGGCCTACTTCGAGCAAGCCTCGCCGATCGCCGAGATCGCGCAGCTCAACACCGGATCGCGCCCAGTCAGCCGGGCCGGCTCATTGCGCGTCGAGGACCTGCGCGCCATTCCGTGGGTGTTCGCCTGGATGCAGAACCGTCACCTGCTGCCGGCCTGGTACGGCGTGGGGGCGGCGTTCGGGGATTTCGCCCGGCCCCGGGAAGGGCTCGAGCGGCTCCGGGCGATGTACAAGGGCTGGGCCTTTTTCCGGTCCCTGGTGGACAACCTGCAGATGGTGCTGGTCAAGGCGGACATGCGGATCGCCCGCGTGTATGCCGGCCTGGTCCAGGACCCGGGTGAGCGGCAGCGTTTCTTCAGCTCGATTGAGACCGAGTTCCGACAGACCGAGTCCATGGTCCTCCAGATCACCCAGCAGCAGGGCCTGCTCGAGCGGCAACCCCAGCTCCTCGCCAGCCTCCGCCTGCGCGATCCATACCTGGACCCCATGAGCTACCTGCAGGTGCGGCTGCTGCGCGAGCTCCGCTCATTCCCTGCCGGCGATGCCCGGCGCAAGCCCTACCTCGAAGGGGTCCTGCGCACCATCAATGGGATCGCCGCTGGGCTGCAGAATACGGGCTGAACCAAAGGACCGGCGGCCCCGGCGCAGCCTGGTGGCCCTTGTGTTCTCCCCCGCCGTGTCGTACGATCACGGGCACTATGCGGCACCTGGCGCGTGGCTTCATCTTTACCGGGCCGGCTCGGAGCCGGCACGGGTCGAGCTAGCGCCGCTCACCCACCGCCGCCACCGACCGCCGGCCTCCCTCCCTTCGTCAGACTTTCGGCGCACCTGGAGGATCGAGGAACATGTCAGTGGCGGTTCTATCACTTCTCACAAAGTCCACCGTTCGCATCGGCGAGGTCCCGGTGGGTTCGGCCCGGCCAGTCCTGATTGCGGGGCCGTGCGCCGTCGAGCCAGATTACGTGGAGACGGCCGAGCGGCTCCGGCTTCTCGGCGTCGACATCCTGCGCGGGTGCGCGTTCAAGCCGCGAACGCGTCCCGACAGCTTCCAGGGCATGGGGGCGGCCGGCCTGGAACTGGTAGCCGAGGCGCGCCGGAGAACCGGGCTGCCGGTGGTGACGGAGGTGGTGGCCGAAGATGAGGTGGCGATTGTCGCCGCCGTGGCCGACTGCCTGCAGATCGGCTCGCGCAACATGCAGAACTTCCGGCTGCTGGTGCGGGCCGGCGAAAGCGGCCTGCCGGTTCTGCTCAAACGTGGGTTCAGCGCCACCTACGACGAGTGGCTGGCGGCAGCCGCCTACATCCAGCAGACTGGCAACGACCAGGTCATTCTCTGCGAGCGCGGGATTCGCACGTTCGAGCCCCGCACCCGAAACACGCTCGATCTGAGTGCGGTGCCGGCCCTCCGCGAGCTCACGGACCTGCCCATCATCGTGGATCCCAGCCACGCCGCCGGCCGGGCTTCGCTGGTGCCGCCGCTCTGCCGGGCGGCCCTGGCGGTGGGCGCCGATGGCCTGATGGTGGAAGCGCATCCGCGGCCGCGCGAGTCGTGGTGCGACGCGGAGCAGGCGTTGAGCCTGGAGGAACTGGCACCCCTGGTCGCCTGGATCACGACCGGCTAGTCGGCTTGGGGAGGCCGCCCGTCGACGCCCTGGACCAGGGCTTGCGTGCGCAACGGTAAACCGATCAGGGTGATGAACCCGCGAGCCGCCGCGTGGTCGAACTCGTCGCCGCTCGAGTAGGTGGCGAGCTGCGGCCGGTACAACGAATAACGGGATTTCCGGCCGGCCAACCGGGCCGTCCCCCGGTAGAGCGCGATCCGGACAGTCCCTTCAACCACCGCCTGCGTGCTGGCGACATAGGCATCAAGCGACGCGCGGTGGGCGGAGAACCACTTGCCCTGGTAGACCAGCCGCGCATATTCCTGAGCGACCTGTCGCTTGAAGCGCGCCCCCTCCCCTTCCAGCACCAGCTCTTCCAGCGCGCGATGGGCCAGGTGCAGGATCACCGCGGCCGGGGCTTCGTAGACCTCGCGCGACTTGATGCCGACAAAGCGGTCTTCGATCATGTCGATGCGGCCCACGCCATGCTGGCCGCCGCGCCGGTTCAGATCCTCGACCAGAGCGACGGGCTCGAACACCTGGCCATCGACTGCTACCGGGGTCCCATTTTCGAACGCGATCTCGACGGTGTCTGCCCGCTCTGGAGTCTCCGTCGGGGGCCTGGTCCAGGCGAACGCGTCTTCGGGCGCTTCATGGGTGGCATCTTCCAGATCGCCGGCCTCGATGGACCGGCCCCACAGGTTCTCGTCAACACTGTACGGCGAGGCCGGCTTGACAGTGACCGGAATCCCGTGCTGCCGGGCATACGCGACCTCCTCCTCGCGGGTCATCGCCATCCCATCCCGCAAGGGGGCGAGGACGCGCAGCTTGGGCGCCAGGGCCTGGACCGCGACGTCGAAGCGCACCTGGTCGTTGCCCTTGCCTGTCGATCCATGCGCCACCCAGGTCGCGCCTTCCTCGCGGGCCACCTCGACCAACCGCGCGGCGATCAGGGGCCGGCCCAGCGCGGTGGCCAGCGGGTACTGATCCTGGTATAGCGCCCCGGCCCGCAGCGCCCGCCAGCAGAACCGCTCGAGGAAGGCACGCCGCTGATCTTCGAACCGCGTTGCGATCGCGCCCGCGGCCAGGGCCCGCTGCCGGATGGCTTCCAGGTCAAGCTGTCCACCCAGGTCTACCGTCAAGGTG
>DASPZT010000199.1:0-6687 GCA_035636135.1 Candidatus Limnocylindria bacterium
GCGCATCGCGGGCATGATTGCTGGAGTCAATAACGAGGTGGGTCGTCCGAAGTCATCCCGACGCACCACATCGTGACCGCCCGTCATGGCGGCGTGGGGGATGCAACGGCATCGCGAAAACCGCTACCGGTCCGTCAAACGACCCCCACCGGAGCTACACCCTCTCCCCGCCCTCTCCCTTGAAGGGAGAGGGAGAAGAGGTCGGCACTGCGGCTTGGGTTCGTTAGCGCTCGATCGGCGCCCCGATCAGGCTCCCCCACTCGGTCCACGACCCGTCGTAGTTGCGCACGTTCGGGTATCCGAGCAGGTACTGCAGGACGAACCAGGTGTGCGAGGAGCGCTCGCCGATCCGGCAGTAGGCGATCACCTGCGTGTCCGGGGTGACGCCTTTGCTCCCGTAGAGCTCCTTCAGCTCGTCGGCCGACTTGAAGGTCCCGTCCTCGCGGACCGCCTGTCCCCAAGGGATGTTGGCGGCTCCGGGGATGTGGCCGCCTCGCTGGGCGCCTTCCTGGGGCAGGTTCTCGGGGGCCAGCAGCTCACCGCTGTATTCCTTGGGCGAGCGGACGTCGACCAGCCTGGAGCCCGAGTCCTGGTAGCGGCCGCGGACGTCGTCGCGGAGGGCGCGGATCTTGGCGTCGGGATCCGAGGCGCGATACTGGGCCGGCTTCGCGGCCGGGCTGTCGGTGGCCAGCTCCCGGCCTTCGGCCTCCCATTTCTTGCGACCGCCATCCATCAGCCGGACATCGCGATGGCCGTAATACTTCAAGTTCCAGACGAACCAGGCGGCGAACCAGTTGTTGTTGTCGCCGTAGGCAATGATCGTGTCGTCGGCGCTGATTCCATGCCGCGACAGCAGCGCCTCGAACTGATCCTTGGGCAGCAGGTCCCGAACCGGTTGGGCCTGCAGGTCCTTGCGCCAGTCCAGGCCGATGGCCCCCGGCACGTGGCCTTTCTCATAGGCGGTGGTGTCGACATCCACCTCCACCACCTTGACCTTCGGGTCGGTCCGATGCGCCGCCACCCAGGCGGTATCGACCAGCACCTCGGGGTGGGCATACCCGGCGCGACTCACCTCGGTTGCACTCGTTGCCATGGCATTCCTCTCCTTCTAATAGTTGACTATCTAGATCGATTTAATCAAGAATCAGGCCTTCTACTGTACGGGTTCGGCTGGCCGGCGGTCAAGCCGAAACGCCAATCGGCACACACAAGAAGGTCGGGGTCGGGGCGTTATGGAAACGAGCAGCGCATGAGCCAGGCCTGGCAGACGCCGGTCGTCCCCGACCCCCCGCCGCCGCCGATGCCGGTACCCCCGGCGCGGCCGAGCCGCGCGGGCCTGTTGATCGTGCCGGTGGTGCTGCTGCTGGTGCTGGGCACCCTCGGTGGAGGCTATGCCTATGCCGGCAACGCGTTCAGCCAGGGACAGTCGTTGGAGAACCAGCATCAGTACGCCAGCGCCCTGGCCCAGTACCAGACGGCCGATACCATCGCCGGTAACGCCGTGGGCCGCCTCATCCTGGGCGACCTGGCCCAACGGTCCGAGCTGGGCCTGGCCCGCACCCACTACGAGTTCGGCCAGGAACTCTCGCAGCAAGGCAAGTTCGATCAGGCGGAGCCGCAGTTCGACGCCGCCGTGACCAGCAGCTTCGCCGACTGGCAAGCCAAGGCGAATGCCGGCCTGGCCACGATGTTCCTGGCGTGGGGGGATTCGCTGGCCCAACAGAAGAATTACGACACGGCCATCAGCCAATACCGCCGGGTAGCGGATTACGACCCGGCCGGCCTGCTCAAGGCGAAGACCGCGGCCGCGATGGCCACCACGTACGCCGCCTTTGCCGCCAGCTATGCGACCAAGCCCGACTATCCGGACGCCATCATCTGGTACCAGAACCTCATCAAGGAATTTCCCGACAGCCCGGAGGCCAAATTGGCCCTCACCGACACGCTGCCCCACACCTATTACCTGGCTGGGCTCTACTACGTGACCCAGAAGCTTTACGACCAGGCCCGGGATGCCATGGGAAAGACCGTCAAGGACTACCCCAAGTCAACCTGGGCCGCCAAGGCCGCCGCGGCGCTGGCCGCCCCCCAACCCCTGACCGGCGAACTGATGGATGGGAACAGCAACCCCATCCCCAACCGCCCACTTCGGATCTCCACCCACTGGCGGATCGTGGCCCCGAACACGTACGACGACAGCGGCGGCCAGATCTACTCCACGACCACAGATGCCCACGGCAACTTTTCGCTGATCCTGCCGCCCGGCCAGCACTACCTGGTGACCTGGTGGGATCCCGCCCGCAACAACTGGGTCACCACCTTCGTCGGCGAATCGGCGCCGGTCAACCAGATCAACATCGATCCGCTCCAGCCGGCACACGCCAATGTCGTGACTGCCTGAAACCCCCGTCGGCTAGAATCGGGGCCAAGCCGACGTAGCTCAATGGTAGAGCAATGGTTTTGTAAACCATTGGTTGGGAGTTCGAGCCTCCCCGTCGGCTCCAGGAATTCTCATACAGAACCGGGCGCTGGCCTGTGGTAGGCGTGCCCCGCGCGGCCCAGGCCAACTAGACGCGTTGATCCCGTCGATGACCGTACTCCGTAAACAAGACGGGAGGCATGACTCTGTCCCTCCCTTGCGCAATCAAGCGGACCTGAAGACTTCACAATCCGGGTCAAGAAATGACCAGAGACCGGTTAGAAGAACGCAGCGGAATTACCCATAGCGCCAGGTAGATAGAGGTACGCCGTGCCAATGATCGGTGAGCGGGTGAACGGGCGTGCCATTCCGGCCCCGTTTTATGCGTTGGGCGCGATCGCCTCCGTTCAGATCGGGGCGACGGTCGCCCGGCGGTTGTTTGAGTTTTTGGGTCCGGCGGGAACGGTCTTCGTTCGGGTCGGCTTTGGCGCGCTGATTCTGCTGGCGATGGCCCGGCCCCGCCGGCTCCAATTTGTCACCACGCAGTGGCGCTCCGTCGTGCTCTTTGGGCTGATCATCGCCGCCATGAACCTGTGCTTCTACGAGTCGATTGCCCGTATCCCCCTCGGCATCGCGGTCACCATCGAGTTCATCGGCCCGCTTGCGGTGGCGATCGCCGGCTCGCGCAAGGCTCTGGACTTCGCCTGGGCGGCGATGGCCGCAGCCGGCGTCGTGATGCTCTCGGTTACCGGAGGGAAGGTAACGCTGGTGGGCGTCCTCTTCGCGCTGGGTGCCGGTGCGGGGTGGGCGTCATACATCGTGATCAACCAGCGGGTTGGGCGCCTGGTGCCAGGAGCGGATGGCCTGGCCTTCGCACTGCTCGTCGGTGGCCTGGCACTCGCGCCCCTTGGCATCGCCGGTGCGGGACCTCGTCTCCTGAATCTCCGCAATCTTGGTGTAGGGCTGGTCGTCGCCATTCTGTCGACAGCGATCCCGTTCTCCCTCGAGTTCGCGGCATTGCGGCGCCTGTCGAGCCAGGTGTTTGGCATCCTCATGAGCCTCGAGCCGGCAATGGGCGCGGCGGCCGGCTTCCTCTTCCTCGGCCAGCGTCTGTCGTTTCGGGATCTGCTGGCCATCCTGTTCGTGATGGTCGCCAGCGCCGGTGCCACCGCGACGGCGGAGCGCCCGCCGGCCGTCCAGGACGTTCCCTGATCGCGGGTTGCGAGCGACTGCTGCCCGCCAAAATTTGGCGCTGCATTCAATTGCCTGGTGATTGGTAAACCATGGGTTGGGAGTTCGAGCCTCCCCGTCGGCTCCAGCACTCGGGTCGTCCTCGTTCCATCAGCGGGAGCCCGCTAGGGCTAAGGTGTGGGCATGGCGGCTCTTCCGCACCGGAGCGGTCTGTTGGCGGCCGTCGGGCTCGGGCTGGTCGTAGCCGTCGCGCTGCTGGCTGTGACCAGCTACTACTTTGTGCAGCTTCCGTTTGTCAAGTTCACCCTGCAGGCGGGCGAGTGCAAGTGGGGTCCACCGCTGGCCGGGGTGTATCTCTCCGGACGGCTTCGCCTGGTCGATCGCTGCCGCACGGTGACCGGCACCGTCGATTGCCTCAAGGTCGAGCCCGATGGCGATATCCACCTGCGGCTCCGGCTGGATCCCCAATTCGCCGGCCTCCTAGAGCCGGCCAACGCCATCCAGGTGTGTGCCGATCAGCCAGGACCCCACCTGGTGGTGGAGATTATTCCCCAGCGCCCCCAGGGCATCCTCTTCCGCACCAACAATGCCGACGCTGGGGGCTTCGTCGATCCTCGAACCCCGGCTCCGGGCGATCACATCACCGTCTCCGGACCCTACGTCATCGACACCAACATCCTGCACCGCGTGCTTTACCAGGGACGGGCGGCTGAAAACTGGGCGGAAATTCACCCGGCTTGGGCGATCAGGGTGGACCGGCCGGCGCAGCCTGGCCAACCGAACCAGTTTGGTCCCGAGTTCGGAGAGACACAGTGACCTCCGCCGCACCCTCCCCTACCCCTGCCTGAAGGGACGTGACGAAGAGTGAAGCGAGGGGACTAGCTTGCGGTTCGGCGCAGTGCCGTAATCACCAGGCCGTCCGTGATCTCGATGCGGGAGGCTAGCGGGCTAGAGCGCCAGAGGGTGCGCAGCCGCGGCCAGGTCCCCGCAGACAGCCGGGGGCGGGGAGTTCCCAGCAGATCGATGTACTCGGGAAGTTCCCCGGGGCCTCTCAAGCGGATGTGATACCGCTGACGGCGCCTCCCCTCCAGGGCGAATGACCCGTCTCTGACCACCCGATCGAGCGCGGCCTCGGCCGCCAGCAAGTAGCGGTCAAACGATGGGTTCACCAGCTTGCCGGCCGGCAACCGACGCGAGCCGCTGACCACGGCAATCCGGGCGTCGAAGCGCTCGGGTGTGATGCTGACGGCAGCGCCTTTGGCCCGCAGGGCTCCCCGGACCGCGTGAAGGGCATGGACCATGCCCCGCAACGCGGTTCATCACAGCGACCAGCTGAAGACGGCGACATCGAACGGGGCGCCCACCCGGCGGACGGTCTCCCCGGCGCCGTAGAAGAACTGCACGTTTTGGATGCCCTGCCGCTTGGCAGCTGCCTGAGCCTCGCCGAGCGCCTCGCGATCCGGATCGATGGCGACGACCGACGCGGCCAGGCGCGCCAGTTGCATCGTCAGCCGGCCATCGCCGCAGCCGATCTCGAGGACGCGACGGCGGCCCAAGGGGACAAAGCGTTGGATCAGCCGCACTTCGATGCCTGCGGCCGGGTACGGGTTCATCTCCACGCCGAGAGAGAGCCTATCGCATGAGTCCGGCATCGCCCAGGAGGCGCTCGGCCAGGGCCCCGGCGGCACGATGCTGCGCGGACCAGGCCTGCCAGGCGGATCGCGCCCACCGTCCCACGGCATCGGCGTGGCCGGCCACCGAGTCAGCTCGAACGCCGGCCTCGGCCGCATCGAGCACGGTGACGGTACCAACCTCCGGGGGACGGTCAAACGATGGCCAGGAGGGGTCCGGTTTGCCCATCCGCTGGTGCGCGCGTCGAACTTCGAGTCCATCCCAGCCTCGCTCCAGGGCGAGGAACAGGCCGACCAATGAATACGCGATGCGAATGCTCCGAGCGTTCGCTCCGCCGTGCTGCGCCCCGTAGGTGTCCACCATCAGCTGGTGATACCGGCCCAGCGGGACGAGGTGACTCAGCTCGAAGCCGAGCACGTCACCGTAGACCGCCCAGCACTCGGATGACGCGTTCTGGCGCCGGTCGGGGGGCTGACCGCTGGCCGGCAGCCGGAGACCGCATCCAGGGCACACGGACCAGGCGGGCACGGTTCCCTCATACGTCATCGAGGCGTCCACGCACCCGGCCTCCACCCTCAGTCCACGCCGGCAATGCAAGGAGTCGTACTCATCGTTTTCTCTTGCTCAATCGGGGCACGCGGCATATGATCCCGGCACCGATTCAGCCATCGTGGGGGTGCAAAAATGATGCACGCGTTCACTCGCAGTGTTGTTGCCGGTCTCGCAACGCTGCTGATCTTCCCGTTCGCCTCCCTCCCCCTGTCCGCCCAGGCCCCCCCAACGCGATAGCCGGCGTCCCACAGACGCCGGCTATTTCTTTTTCGGCGGCAGACCCCGCGACCACGCCAGGGATCGAGTAATCCAGCCTCGGACTTCGGCCGGCTTCTTCTGCCAGCTGCCAGGCACGCACACATAGCCTTTCATAGCCCGGCCCGGCATCGGCTCGAAGTCCGTGCCGCCCTGTTTCTTGAGCTGGTCGCGCTGGTCGTCTGGAAGACGGACAAAGAGGGCTTCGCCGAACAGGCCAGCGAACATATTGCCGTTGACAAAGGCCGCCAGGTTGCCAAACATCGGGCGGAGCGAGACCGCGGCGTCTTTAGGCAGCAGCGCCCGGAAGGCGGTCTTCGCCTGCTCACTGGGCTTGGGCATCGCGCCGGGTTTCATGGAGCTCATCGGTTAATGAGACGCCCTCTACGACCCTGTCCGCAAGGAGGAGGAAGAGTCCCCAGCGTCCGGCGGTGAGTCGCCAGGCTCGGCTTCGTCGCCGTGCCCCAGGTAGGCGGCCGACTGGGCTCCGATGTAGCCCAGAGCCAGCAGCGCCAGCGGGAGCTTGACGTACCAGGGGGCGTGCGGCATGGCCAGCCAGATCAGGACCGCCGCCCCCACGGCAGCAACGATCGGAGCGATGAAACGCCGCCGATCGCGGATCGTCGTCCCCGCCAGAA
>DASPZT010000200.1:0-4751 GCA_035636135.1 Candidatus Limnocylindria bacterium
GAAGTGATCGTCGGCACCGCGAAGCGCTCCGATCCGCAGGAGATCACGCTCTTCAAGTCGGTCGGCCTCGCCCTTGAAGACATCGCGCTGGGCGCCACTGTGCTGGAGCGGGCTCGCAGCCGCGGCATCGGCGAGCACGTCGACTTATAGGCGGAGGTGAGGGGCCGGAAACGCGTTCTTGTTGACTTTATCTTGATAGTTGGGTTATACGTATTCTTGTGATGGGCGTACGGGAGTGGCTGGCCATGCGGGGCATCGAGCTGCTGGCCGCCATCTGCGTGGCGGGCATCCTGATTGGAGGCGTCGCGGCGGGGGTGCCTGTCCTTCGTAGCCGGATCGCTGAGGTGATCCTGTACAGCGTGGCCTGCGTGGCCGCGGTCCTTCTGCGGTCCGCCCTGGACCTGGTCGCGCAGGGCATCGTCCTGCTCACCCAGACCGGCCGGGCTGTGGCCAGGCTGCGGCCTCTCCCGCAGGTTCGGCCAGCGGCTTAGCACCGGCTTCACCTGATAGCCTCACTATCAGATTGAAGCGCGGCCGGTGCTACAATCGCGGGACCAGCCGGGCCACTCGCTGAAGGAGGACGACCATGGGATACCTGCGCGGCGTCGTGCACGGGATGATGCTGGGAGCCGCGGCAGCGCTCCTCTATGCCCCCAAGGAAGGGCGGCAGCTACGCCAGGACTTGGGCTCGCGCCTGGAGCACTTGCGGGGCGAGGTGCAGCCCATGCTGGACCAGGCCCAGGGGATGGTGGAGAGCGCGCGCCCGAAGGTGCAGGAGACCATTACCAGGGCTCAGGATCAATTGATCCGGCGTGGCAAGCAGCCACCGTACCCCGGCACCGAAGACGCCACGTAACACGGGGTAACCACCGTGTCCTCCCCCATGACGGGGAGATCTGGAGGGAGGGTTTTGCGGGGGGATTGACCCTCGGTTTCCGTTGAAGGTATGTGACCAAACGGAGTCGCGCTGTCATCCTGGCCATCGCGCTGGCGGCCGGGATCGTCGTCATGCTGGTGTTCGGCATCTTCTGGGGCCTGGTCGTGCTCGCCTTCGGAGTGGCCGCGGCCGTGCTGGTGGTCAAGCGGCCACCGCATCGCAGGACCGGCTGGGGCGCCGGCTGGAAGCCCGCCATCCAGCACCAGGAATTGCCCCCGCCCCCCCAGGATCCGGAGATGCTGTACGGGGAGCCGCTGGTCGAAACGTTTGCCAGCCACGCCCCTCCCCTGGCCGACCTCCCGCTGCCACCCGCCTTGCGTGGACAACTCGATGGGTTTGCCCTGGGCCGGGCCAAGCGGATCGTCGAGGCGCCGGACCTGCTGACTCACGCGGCGGCGGATAGCGAGTCCTGGCCACAGGTCGAAGAGGCGGTCGCCCGTGCGCTCGCCGTCGCCGAGGCGCACCACGTCGAGGTGGGCGGGGACGGCAAGCCTCGCCTGGTCCAGGCCCTGGCGCTGTGCGCGACCCAGGGCGTGCTGCTGGCGGAATGGCGCCAGCTGGAAGACGGCGCCACAGTCTGGGATGGTTCCGCCGCCAGGGTCCGGCTGTCGGACGCCTACGCCATCCTTCGAATCGCAGAAGCCAGTCAACGCCGCCTGCTTCCCGACCTGTTTGCCGGGGTCCTCCGGCGGGGGGCCGAGTTCGAGCTGAGCCTCCTGGTTCCGTATGCGATCGCCCAGGGGTTCTACCTGCGTTTGCACGGCAATCCGCCCCGGGTCGCTGCCGCCTAGTAGAAAAATGCCGGGACCGGGAGTCGAACCCGGACGCCCTTTCGGGCTGGCGATTTTAAGTCGCCTACGGCTACCAATTACGTCATCCCGGCCGAGACGTATTTTAGGTGGCGGTCGGCGCGGTCATGGTGGTGACGTAATCGCTGGGTACACCCCCACCCTGCCCTCCCCTACAGGGGAGGAGGACTTGGTGGTGGCGTGATTGCGGGGATACCCGCTCCCTGCATTCCCCCATGAAGGGGGAGGAGGATTTGCCGTAGCATTGCGGGAGGAGAAGGGGACGTGGCTACCAACCCGACCCGCGCCGCCCCCCCGTCACCGTCACCGGCACGCCGGCCGTTCTGGCAAAGTCGCGGGTTCTGGATCTACGTGGTCGCGCTGCTGGTGCTCAACTACCTTTTCAGCACCTTCATTACCAGTGGGCCAACCCGCATCACGGTCCCCTACACCACCTTCGTCGAGCAGGTCACCGCCGGCAACGTGAAGAGCATCACCGCCCAGAGCAATTCCATCCAGGGGGAATTTAAACGCCCGGTCACCAGCGGGTCCCAGAGCGGGGCGCTGTTCCAGACCGAGCGGCCCCTCTTTGCCCAGGACAACCTGGGGACCCTGCTGCAGGAGCAGAACGTTCCCATCACCGCCACCGCCCCCGGGTCGGGCCAGTCGCCGCTGCTCGCTCTCTTGCTCGGATTCGGTCCCGTGCTCCTGCTGGTCGCGGCGTTCATCTATATCAGCCAGCGGGCCGGGGGCGGCGCCGGCGGCATCCTTGGCAGTTTTGGCCGGAGCCAGGCCAAGCTGTACACGGCGGACACCGCCGGACGCACGACCTTTAACGACGTCGCCGGCATCGACGAGGCGAAGGAGGACCTGGCCGAAGTCGTGGACTTCCTGCGCACGCCCGAAAAGTACCAGCGGCTGGGAGCCACCATCCCGCATGGCGTGCTCCTGGTCGGCCCACCCGGTACCGGGAAGACGCTCCTGGCCCGGGCGGTCGCCGGCGAGTCCAATCGTCCATTCTTCAGCCTCTCGGCATCCGAGTTCGTGGAGGCCATCGTGGGGGTGGGCGCCTCCCGCGTGCGTGACCTGTTCGCCCAGGCCAAGGCCGCCTCGCCCAGCATCATCTTCATCGACGAGCTGGACGCCATCGGACGGTCGAGGGCCGCCGGCACCGGGTTTGGCGGCAATGATGAGCGGGAGCAGACCCTCAACCAGATCCTCACCGAGATGGATGGCTTCACGCCCAACCAGAACGTCGTGGTGCTGGCGGCCACCAACCGGCCGGAAGTCCTGGACCCCGCCCTCTTACGGCCGGGCCGCTTCGATCGCCGGGTGGCGGTCGCGCCGCCCGATCGCGCCGGGCGCCAGGCGATCCTCCGCCTGCACTCGCGAACGGTCAAGCTGGCTCCGGACGTTGACCTGGGCGACATCGCCGGGGCGACCGCCGGGTTCGTCGGCGCGGACTTACGCAACGTCGTCAACGAGGCGGCCCTGATCGCGGCTCGAAAGGGCCAGGAGAGCGTGACCCGCCGCGACTTCACCGATGCCATCGAGCGATCGGTCCTCGGCCTGCAACGGCCGATCGTGCTGGGCCCCGACGAGCGCCGGCTGATCGCCTACCACGAATCGGGGCACGCGCTGATGGGCCTGCTGATCCCGGGCTCCGACCCGGTGCGGAAGATGACCATCGTGCCCCGCGGACTGTCCCTGGGATCGACCTACAGCCAGCCCATTGACGATCGCTACAACTACCCGGAGAGCTACCTGCGCGGCCGCATCACGGCGGCGCTGGGCGGCCGGGCGGCCGAAGAGGTGGCCTACGGCCAAGTGACCACCGGCGCCGAGTCCGACCTCCAGCAGGTGAACCAGGTCGCCCGGTCGATGGTGGTGCGCTGGGGCATGTCGCCCCGGCTCGGTCCCATCAACATCACCCAGCCCGGCGGCGACGGCGATCCCACCACCCACTTCAGTGAAGAGACGGCCAAGCTGCTGGACGAGGAGGTTCGGCGGATCGTGGACGAGTGCCACAAAGAGGCGGTGCGCCTGCTGACCGAAAATCGATCGCGGTTGGACCGGCTCGCCGAAGCCGTGCTGAAGCAGGATACCCTGGACCAGGATGAGATCTACGCCGCCGCCGGGATCCCCAAGCCGCCCGAGCGGACCGCGCCGGTCATCGCCCCACCGCTTCCACCCAATGGCGCCAAGCGGGAGGAAGCCCTAGCCGGGGCGTCGCCCGCAGAGACCAGCTAGCGCGCTCGCTCACGACGGAACGCGCAACCAGCCCGGGGCTTGTCTGGGTTCGGAGCCATCAGGTATGGCGGGCGAGATCGGCAAGGTCAGTGGCCACCAGCCTGGCCACCAGTTCGACGACGCCCGCTCCGTCCGCTGCCTGGGTCACCAGGTCGGCCCGCTCCCTGAGCAACGGCACAGCATTCGCCACGGCGACCCCCAACCCGCAGAAGCTGAGCAGGGCCTGATCATTCTCCGCATCGCCGATCCCAACGACATTGAGCGGGGACACCCCCATGCCGGCCAGGGCCGCGGCCAGCCCGGTGGCTTTGTCGACCCCCGGCGGCAGGACCATCAGGGAGTCCTTGTTGAAAATGGGCTGGAGCTCAAGACCGAGAGCCTGAATCACCTCAAGGACTGCCGAGGCGTTCGAGCTCGAGGACGCCACCACGACCTCACCCACCGAGAGCGGCTCGACTCCCTTTTCGCGGAGGGCCCGTACGAGTTGATGCGGGGGACGTTTGGCCAGAACCTTCGTGTCGCGGCCCGCCGGCCGATAGAGCACCGCCCCATTCTCGGCGACGATGTACTCGAAGAGATCGACGGGGCCAAAGATCCGCAACAGGTCCCGGAGCTCGCGCCCGGTGACGAGGATCAGCCGGCGGCCGGAGGTGCGCAGGCGCTCCAGGGCATGGACCGCCTCCGGGCTCACCAGCCCGTTGGTGGCCAGGGTCCCGTCGTAGTCGGTGGCAACCACCAGGTAGCGCATATCCATGCGCAGTCTATTGAGACCGGGG
>DASPZT010000201.1:0-8947 GCA_035636135.1 Candidatus Limnocylindria bacterium
TGAGCTCGCGGACCGGCTGGGCCAGCTCGCCCCCTCGGATCCAATGGCCGGTGACGCCGAGGGAGAACTCCCCAGACACTGTGTTGACGGTGTGCAGCCCGTGCAGCTGGGCGACGTACAGGCCGTCCCGGACCGGGGCCAGCAACTCGGCTCGCGACTGCGCGCCCGGCTGCAGGATCAGGTTGCTGACGCCCACCTCGGGGACGCTCTTGTACGACCGGACCGCGCTGCCGGTGGAGGCTGCCCCGCTGCGCCGGGCGGTGTAGGTGTTGTGCAGGAATCCCTGGAGCACGCCGGCGGTGACCAGCTCGTTGCGGCGCGATGGGACCCCCTCCCCATCGAAGGGCCGGCTGGACAGGCCGTCCGCCAGCCGGGCGTCATCCACGATCGACACCATGGCGGAGGCCACCGCCTCGCCAACTTTTCCGGCCAGCAACGACCGGCGCTTCAGGACGGCGTCGCCGCTGAACGAATTGGTCAGCAACCCCAGGATCATGGCGCCGGCGTAAGGGTCGAGGACCACCGGGACCTTCGCCGTGGGGACGCGGGTGGCGCCCAGCAAGCCAGCCGCCCGCTGGGCGGCCTCCTGGGCGGTGGCGTCCAACTGCAAGGCATCCAGGTCCCGGCCATAGGTGAACGCGTACCCCGACTGCATTTCCGAATCTTGCTCGGCGATGGCGTCGACCGAGGCGTAGGCGACGGTGCGATCGAAGGTGGTGTCCAACCCGAGGCTGTTGGCTAGTTCGACATGGCCGGATCCGTCCGAGTACACCACGTCGCTGACCCGCTTGACGCGCGGGTCGGTGGAGGTGGCCAGCCGCTCCAGGTCCAGCGCGAACTGGATCTTGCGCTGGGGGTCGACCCGGTCCAGGTCGGGGGCGTACAGACCCGGAATCGGATCCGCCGCCGCCACCGGAGGCAGCGCGTTCGCCTCGTCGGCGTGGTTGTGCCGCCCATTGCGCAGGGCCTCATCCACCAGCGCATCCAGGGACTGCGGACCCAGGTCGAACGTATAGGCAAAGCCCACCCGCTGGTCGCGCAGCGTGCGCAGGCCGACCCCCCGGCTCTGTGCCGAGACCAGCGAGTCGATCTCCCGGTTGAAGACCTTGACGGAGAACTCCGTCCCCGACGACAGGAAGACCTCGGCCGCGTCGGCGCCGAGGGCGGAGGCCCGCGCCAGCAACCGGGCTGCTGCCGGATTCATCCGGTGCCGCCGACCGTCAGTTCGCTGATGCGCAGCGTCGGCTGGCCGACCGACACCGGCACCGACTGGCCCTCCTTGCCGCAGGTACCCGGGGCCAGTTCCAGGTCCTGTCCGATCATGTCGACTTTGTGCAGCGTCTTGGGGCCATTGCCGACCAGCGTGGCTCCGCGCACCATCGACCCCACCCGACCGCCCTCGATCAGGTACCCCTCGGTGACCGCGAACACGAAATCGCCGGTGACCGGGTCGACCTGCCCACCTCCCAGCTTGCGGGCGTAGAGGCCGCGGGGCGTGGCCGCCAGGATCTGCTCGATGGTGGCGTCCCCGGCGGCGATGAAGGTGTTGCTCATGCGCGGGATGGGCAGGTGCTGATAGGACTGCCGCCGGCCATTGCCGGTCACCGGCAGGCCTTGCTTGCCAGCGCTGCGACGGTCATGCAGGTAACTCTGGAGCACGCCATGGTCGATGAGCACGGTGCGTCGGGTGGGTGTGCCCTCGTCATCGACGGACCCCGATCCCCACCGGCTTGGCTCGCTCCCGTCATCCACGGCGGTGAGGATCTCGCTGGCGACCTTCTGCCCGAGCTGTCCCGCGTAGACGGTCGATCCCTTCGACACGAAATCGGCCTCCAGCCCATGCCCGCACGCCTCGTGGAAGAGGACCCCGCCGAACTCGTTGCCCATGACGACCGGCATGGTCCCAGCCGGCATCGGCCGGGCGTCGAGCAGCTTCACGGCGCGGTCCGCCGCGATCCGCGCGCTCTCCACCGGCGAGCGCCGCTGAAAGAACTCGAACCCGACCTCGGCCCCCGGGGCCTCCATCGCCGTCTGGATCTCGGAATCCCGCCCGGCGACGACCTGCACCATCAGCCGGACCCGGGTTCGCTGGTCCTGGTGCCGAATCCCCTCCGAGGTGGCGATCAGCACCTCCTGCACCGTTTCGCCGTACCCGAGGCTGACCTGCCGGATTACTCCGGAGGTGCTCCTGGCTGCCTCGTCGGCCTCCCGCAGCAGCTCGATCTTCCGCTCCGTAGGGACAGACTCCGGAGAGATTTCCACTGGCCGAGCTGGCGTCGGGGTGCCGGTCAACGCGGCAACCGAAAACACGCCGCCCCCACGGCGCCCAACCGCGGCAGCCAGGTCGGCGGTTTTCAGCAGGCCGGCCTCGGTCAGATCCTCGGTATAGACGTAGGCGACCACCGTCCCATAGATGATCCGGATGCCGGCTCCGCCATCGTGCCCGGAGTTGACCCGCTCGACCCGGCTTTCCTCCACGGCAATCGATTGGTTGCGTTTGCGTTCGACAAACAGCTCCACCAGGTCGGCGCCCGACCGGCCAGCCCGCTCCATGACGGCGTCCACCAGGGCGGGATCAAGCACGGGGAATCAGTCTACCGGCGCGGGCTCGCGCACCGTCACCGTGACCCAGAGGCCCAGCAGCCCGAGCACGGCGGCCGTGGCGAAAAAGATGGATGAGAGGCCGAAGCTGGCCGCGATGGCGGAGCCAACCAGGGGTCCGATGGCGGTACCCAGGGCGGTGACGCTGCTGGCCAGGCCGAACACGGAGCCATGGCTCTGGCGCGGACTGACCATGGCCACGATGGCGTTGGTAGCCGGGATCAGCGCGCCGAAGAAGATGCCAAGACCGGCCCGAAGGAGGAGGAGCTGCCCGACGTTGGCGGCCAACGCCTGGGGCAGGAAAAAGGCCGCGGCGCCGAAGCAACAGTAGATCAGAATCCGGCGATATCCGCTGCGGTCGGCCACCCGGCTGTAGGCGACCGCCGCGATGGCGCTAAACATCGCCGTCACCCCAAAGGCGAGCCCCGCGTAGAGCTTGACCGGATCACCTGGAACCGCCAGGTGTTGGACCACCAGGGGCAGGATGGGGAAGACGATCGCCGAGCTCACCTGGATGAGGAACAGGACGACCAGCAACGGTCGCACCGCGGGCGACGAGAGCCCCACCTGGAGTGATCGGATGAAGCCCGGCCGTCGCTCGGGTGCCGGCTGGTAATGCTCGTGCACAAAGAGCCAGACCGCCGCGCCGCCTCCCCCGAGGAGCGCTCCCGCGACCACGAAGGTCCCCCGGATACCGACCGCCTCGGCCACCAACCCGCCCAGCGTCGGGCCACCGGCAATCCCCAGGTAGGCACTGGTCTGGAGCAGGCCCATGCTGGACGCCAGCCGGTCGCGGGGGACGATGGTGGCCACCAGTGCGGTGGACGCGGCGACCGTGCCGGTGAGGGCGCCCTGCAGGATACGCAGGACCAGGAACTGCTCGACGTTCTGCGCCAGCGACATCAAGGCGATCAGCACCCCGCCGACCAGCATCGATCGCAAGACCATCACCCGACGCCCGTAGCGGTCGGCCAGGACTCCCCATACGGGGCTGGCCAGCGCCAGCGCGATGGCGGTCCCCGAAACCAGCGCCCCGGACCAGAGCACCACCGCGCGCTCCGACTCGACATGCAGCTCTTTGAGGTAGAGCGCCAGGAATGGGAGCACAAAGCCGAATGCCGTCATGGCGGTGGCCTGGGCCACACAGGTCGCATACAGCGAGGTTCGCCAGCTGGGGCTGACGGCGGCGGAGATGTGCCCGGGAGCGGCCCGGGGCAGGCGCGGCGGAAAACGCAGCTTCGTCTGGGTTAGCCGGCGCCGCGCGCGTAGGAATGGAGACCCACGATCCAGAGGTTCACCGCGTACAGCGTCACCAGGATGGAGACGAAGCCCGCGGTGGCGATCCATGCCGTTCGCCGGCCCCGCCAGGCGCGCATCCCGTGGGCGTGGAGGTAGATGGCGTAGATCATCCAGGTAATGGCGGCCCAGGTCTCCTTAGGATCCCAGCCCCACCAGCGGCCCCAGGCGTGCTCCCCCCAGATGGCGCCGGCGATGGTGCCGAACGTCCAGATGGGAAAGCCGACCAGGATGGCCCGGTAAGTCAGGCGGTCCAGCGTCTCGAGCGAGGGCAGCCGGCTGCGGACCACGGAGCCGGCCGTGGCGGACACGTGGCCCAGGCTTCGGTCCTTGACCAGGTAGAGGGCCGCGAACACGAAGCTGGAGACCAGGATCCCGGAGGCCGTCATCATGCTGGTCACGTGAATCTTGAGCCAGTAGCTTTGCAGCGCGGGGACCAGCGGTTCGGGCGATTGGTAGAGCCCGAATCCGATCCCCATCAGGGTCACCGCCACGAACAGGGCGGGCCCGCCGGCCAGCGCCGCCACCGGGTAGCGCAGGCTCATCAGCACGAAGACGGCCACCGCCACCAGGGCCAGCATCGAGCTGTACTCATACATGTTGGCCAGCGGGTAATGCTGATCAGCGATCCCGCGGGCGACGATGGCGCCCAGATGCAGCGCCAGGCCGGGGACGACCACCGCCAGCCCCAGCCAGCGGAAGCTCTCCCGCCGGTAGGCGAAGTAGATGAAGTAGGCCAGCATGCCCGCCAGGTAGAGGAGCATGGCGCTGAAATAGAGCTGGAGCGAGAGGTCGGCCGGCCGGACCCCGCCCAGATCCCCGTGCAGAATCCAGAGGACCAGGGCATAGGGGATGAGCGCCAGCACGGGCCACACCGGCAGAGCCCGGCGCGGGGCGACAAACGTCGTCCCGGCGACGGGGTCGGCGGTGACCTTAGCCACGGGCGGCAGCGACTTTGGGCGGCGGGGCTGACACCGCCGTCAGGGGAATCATGCGCATGGTGTCGTCGGGCATCCGCACCCGCTGGAACGTGATGCAGTTCACCGGGCAGTGGTCCTCGCAGATCCTGCAGTTGGTGCAGCGGTCGTAGTTGACCATGATCCGGCCACGCTTGCCACCGAACTCCTCGCCCAGCACCGTCTCACAGATCTTCACGAAGCCACCACTCGAGGTGTCGCGCTCCTCGCCCTCGACGATGACGTCCAGCGCCTTCTCCGGGCAGACGTCGTCGCAGGCGCCGCACAGGATGCAGACGGACTCATCCACGTGGTGCACGGTGTCGCACTGGAAGCAGCGGAGCGCCGCGGTGATGGCCTGCTCGTCGTTCCAGGGAAGCTCGACCGGCGTCATGTCCATCCGCTTGGCGGCCGGGAGGATGGGCGGCTCCTCGCGCCCGTAGTAGTCGGCCTCCCGGTGGTCGTCGGTGGTCTCGATGATGGTCAGCGGCTTGGCGTCCCGCGGGACGGCCGCGCCCAGGGTCTCGTTGATGGAGCGGGCCACCCGGTGGCCCCAGGCGACCGCGTCCACGATGAACGACGGACCCTGCACGCAGTCGCCACCGGCGAACAGCTTCGGCACCGTCGTCTTGCCCGAGGTGTCGGCCGCGATCAGCTTGCGCGGTGAGAGCGGGGTGAGCTGGTCTTCGAAGTCCATGATCTGGCCCGACGCGAAGATGGCGTACTTGCAGGGGATGACGTGCTCGGTACCCGGCACCTTCTGCACGGTGTTGATCAGCAGCTTGCCGCTCTCCGGGTCGAATTCCAGCTTTCCCGCATCGACCCGGATGAACTCGACGCCGTTGACGTGCCCCTGGGCGTCGCCCTTGATGGCGTTGACGATCACGCCCGTGTGCAGCTTCAGTCCGATCTCCCGGGCTTCCACCAGTTCGTTGCCGAAGGCGGGCAGCCGGTCCTGGGGCTCGATGGAGCACATCCAGACGTTTTTAGCGCCGGTCTTGATGGAGGTCTGGGCCGCGTCGGTGGCCACCGCGCCGCCGCCGATGACGACCACGTCATCGCCGGTGGGGAAGTCATCCGGGACGATGTCGTAGGAGCGCACCCGGAGGAACTCCATGGCCGAGATGACTTCCGGCAGGTCCGAACCCGGGACGGGAAGAATCCGGCCCTTCATCATGCCCACCGACAGGAAGGCACTGTCGTAGTCGTCCAGCAGTTTTTGCAGCGGGAGATCTTTGCCGACGTTCACGTTCAGGTGCACGTTCACGCCGGTGTCGATGATCATCTGGATCTCCCAGAGCAACTGATCCATCTCGAAGCGGAAATGGGGCACGCTGGCCGAGAGCAGACCGCCCAGCTTGGCTTCCCGCTCGTACAGGTCCACCGTGTAGCCCATCAGGCGCAGGTCCTGGGCCGCGGTCAGCCCGGCGGGACCGGACCCGACGATGGCCACCCGCTTCCCGTTCTCGGGAGCCCGCTGGTACTCGATCTTGACCTTGCGAGCCCAGGCATAGTCGGTCGCGAACCGCTTCAGTGACTTGATGGAGACGGCGTTTTCCGGCCCCTGCACCCAGCCCCGTTTGCAATCGGTTTCGCAGGGATGGTTGCACAGCCGGCCCAGGATCGACGGGAAGGGATTGGTTTCGTGAATCACTAGCCAGGAGTCGAGGTAGCGGCCCTGGGAGACGTAATCCACGTAGGTCGCGATGTCCTGGTGAATCGGACAGGCGCGCTGGCAGGGCGACACCGGGATGTTGAGGCCCAGATCCTTCCGACCGAAGAAGATCTTGTTGGCGGCAGTGTCGGTGGTCGTGTGTCCGATTTCTTCCAGGATCTCGAAGGCGGTCACCATCCCGACCGACCGCGACGTCTTGGAGAAGAGCGGCCCCTCTTCCTCGGTGAGGATGACCACCGGGGTGTCTTCCCGGACCATCACCTCGGCGCCGGCTTCCATGGAGTCGGCGGCATTGCGTCCCGGCACCGGGTGGCGCATGTACTGGCGGACCGGGGCGCTGCCATCCGCGTAGACGGCGACGGCTTCCCGGTGGCCGAACACCCCCAGCACGGTGCCGTTCTGCTCAACCAGCAGCAGGTCCGCCCCCGACGTCTGCAGCTGGCGCACGGCGTCCCGCGCCGAGAGGTCAGGGGCGCAGGTTTGCGCCAACTCACGCAGGACCTTACTCAGCGTCGGCATCGATCAGCCGCTGACCACCCGGCTCACATCCCGCACCGTCACCGCGCCCAGCGGCATGCCTTCGGCGGTGGTCACCAGCACCAGCAAGCGGCCGGTCGATCGCAGCAGGGCCACCACCTCATCCAGCGACGCGGTGGGCCGGACCTCCGGCAGTGGCGTGCGGATGATGTCCATGGCCTGGCCCTCGACGCGGGCCTTGACATAGCGCTGCAGGATGTCCGAGTACGACACGTAGCCTAGGCAGCGCTGATCGACGATCACCGGGAGCTCGTGCACCCGGTTCTCGGCCATCATCTTGGCCGCCTGGGCCAGGCTGGTGTTCGGCATGCAGAAGGGCAGCTGGCCAGACATGGCCTGCTCGGCAGTGAGGGGACGGGAGGTGGCGGTGGCCACGAACAGAATTATAGGAGGCCGCATTTTCGGGGCTGCCGCGCCGGCCGTGACGCGATCGGAGGGCGGGCGTCACGTGCTCGTCACCGGGTCCCGCGGCCGCGGGCGTTATACGTCTGGACTTGGCCCAGAACGCCGCTCGCCAGTTCGCTGATTCCGCCGAGCCCGAATCGGGGAGCGGTCGTCGACCGCGCATTCACCTGCCCTATCACAGCCCCTTCTATCGGACCGCACGCCTGTTGGGTCTCGCCGGGATGATCGGTTCGGCGCTCGGCCTCCTCGGAGCCGTGGCCGGCATGAAGCTGAACGTGCTGAGCCTGGCGATCGCGCTCGTGCTCAGCCTGGGGCTGATCGCCTACAGCGTCCGGCCCAGTCTGCGACGCCCAAGGTTTTAGCCCGGATCCACCGAACGGACGAAGCAGATTGGGATGCGGGGCGAGATGAGCCGAAGGCGGCGACGAGCACGCGAGGGAGCGCATCCGTCGATGCGTGACCGAACGCGCACAGGAGCCAACGCACGGATCGCTCGCATCCGCGCCCAAGATGCGAGTTTGTTTCGGTGGATTCGGGCTTAGTCGGCCTCGAGCAGACGTAGCACGGCAGCGGTCATTACCCGCAACCCGATCGGGAGGCATCGCTCGTCGATTCGAAACTGGGCGGTATGGTGCACCACGGGGGCGCCGCCCGGCGCGCCACCCAGGAGGAAGAAGCAACCCGGGCGCTCATTCAGAAAGTAGGAGAAGTCTTCGCCGACCAGCAGCGGCTCGAAGGGCACCACCGCCCGCTCGCCCAGCACCCCACGCGCGGCCTCGGCGACGAGGGCGGCCATCGCCGGGTCGTTGACGACGGGGGGCGCCCCGGCCTCGTGGCGAAATTCGCACGAGCCGCGCATGGCCTGGGCCACCCCGTGAGCCAGCTCGGCGATGCGGCGCAGGAGTTGCCCACGTAAGCCAGCGTCGAACGTCCGCAGCGTGCCCTGGATCACAACCTCGCCGGCGATGATGTTGGAGGCGCTCCCGCCATGGATGCTGCCCAGGGTGATGACCACCGGGGCCCGCGGCGAGGTCTCCCGGCTGGCCAGCGTCTGCAAGGCCGTCACGATCTGCGCGGCGATCACCACCGCGTCGACGGTCGCATCGGGTATCGCCCCGTGCCCACCCACGCCCCGAACCGTCAGCCTGAACCAGTCGGCGCTGGCCATCATGGCGCCGTCGCGAACGGAGACCTGGCCGGTGGGCAGTCCGGCCCAGACGTGCAGGCCGATCACCCGGTCGATTCCCTGAAGGACTCCAGCGTCGATCATCGGCTTGGCCCCGCCCGCCCCCTCCTCGGCTGGCTGGAAGGCGAACCGTACTAGACCCGGAAGGCGATCCCGGTTGCCGCTGAGGGCGGCGGCCAGCTCCAGCGCGATGGCCATGTGCACGTCGTGGCCGCAGGCGTGCATGACCCCATCACGCCGTGAACGAAACGGCAGGTCTCCGGCCTCGGTGAGCGGCAGCCCGTCCATGTC
>DASPZT010000202.1:0-12521 GCA_035636135.1 Candidatus Limnocylindria bacterium
CACCGGGGCGGGCAAAACCACCCTGCTATCGCTCGTCCCACGCTTCTACGACGTCTGGAATGGGCGGGTTCTGGTTGGTGGCATTGATGTTCGCCAGCTCGCGCTCGCGGACTTGCGGGCACACGTGACTCTCGTGCTCCAGGAAAGCCTCCTCCTCCGCGACACGATCTGGAACAACATCGCCTACGGGCGTCCCAATGCGACCCGACGGCAGATCCTGTCAGCTGCCGAGGCGGCCGGCGTGACGAGCTTCATTAATGCCCTCGACGACGGCTGGGAGACGATGGTAAGCGAACGGGGCACCACTCTGTCCGGCGGGCAGAAGCAATGCATTGCCATTGCCCGAGCCCTCCTGCGTGAAGCGCCTCTGGTGATCATGGACGAGCCGACCAGCAACATGGACCAGGAGACCGAACAATTGGTCGTGCGCGGGCTCGAACGGCTGATGTATGGTCGCACCTCCATTACAATCGCGCACCGGCCCAGCACCATCCGGCACGCCACGGTGGTGGCCTCCATCCCGGAGGCGCCGAAAGCCCCGCGCGCCTGGAAAGTGCGGCCGTCCGGGCTGGGAGCGGCCTAACCGCGGGCCGAATGCCTACCCGCTGCCCCGTTTCGTCACCTATTCCAGTTTTGGGCCGACTTCGAATACGTTTTTCGGCCCGTTGAGCCCTGTATAGCCTGGACACGGATAAGGGCCGAAAAAGCCCGATCGAACCCCTCTAACCGTTGCAGATTTTTCACGATTCTGGCGCTCGCGGGTCCCTTGCGGCCCCAGACCCCATCACTCATAATTTGAGCGTGCGCTCAAATCGCACGCTCAAGGCCAGCGAGCCGCGAACGGCCGCCTCTCTGCGGGCCAGCTCGAGAGCCCGTTTGCGTGGCCGGCGGGCGGCCAGGCCGCGCCAGGACTCGACCAAGGATCGCCTGGTGCAGGCGGCGTTGAAGACGCTGACCACCGAGGGTTTCTACGGTACCACCGCCCGGGCGATCGCCCGCACCGGTGGGCTCAACCAGGCGCTGATCTTCTACCACTTCGGCAGTGTGGACCAGCTTCTGCTGGCTGCCCTGGACTCAACCAGCCAGGAACGGCTGGCCCGTTATCGCGAGGCGCTGGCGACCGTCACCTCGCTGACCGAGCTGGTCGAGGCGATGGCATCGCTCTACGAGGATGACGTCCGGGTCGGCCACGTGGCCGCGGTGCAGGAGCTGATCGCCGGTGGGTCTTCCGTACCGGGACTGCGCCGCCAGGTGGTCAACCGCATGGAGCCCTGGGTGGCGTTCGCGGAGGAAGTCACCCGCCGGCTGCTGGCCGGGACCGTGTTCGAACCGCTGGTCCCGATCCATGACCTGGCCTACGCCGCGGTCGCACTTTATTTCGGGGTCGAGACCGTGACCCACCTGCAGGGCGATCGATCGCGGGCAGCATCCCTGTTCGAGGCCGGGCGTCGGCTGGCCCCACTGGCCGACGCGATGCGGACGAATGCCACCTGGGCAGGTCAGGCGTGAAACCCGTCGTGTCGCTAGAGCTCGCAGGCGCGCGGCGTTTCAGCCGTTATGGAGCCATGCCGGCAATCCCGTCAGGAGCTGCCCTGGCATGAGCCAGAGTTCGCCACCAACAGACGACAAGGGCATGCCATCCACCGCGGAGCAGCCGACCCCGGCGCAATGGGCCCTCAGCTTCGTCATCTTCTGGCTGGCCGCGGCCGTCGCCGTCTACCGCTTCGACCAGGAGGGCCACCTGGATCAGACGGCCGCCCTCTTCATCGGCCTGCCCACGGTGCTGGCCATCGGCCTGACCCTCACGCCAAAAGCCAAGAGCGCGACCGGCATGGCGGTTAAGGGGCTGACCATCGGCCTCGTCCTGTCGGCCATCCTGCTGGGCGAAGGCGTGATCTGCATCCTGATGGCGGCTCCGCTCTTCTATGGGATCGCCCTTGTCATCGGTGTCATCGTGGATGCCGCCCGCGCCCGTGCGCGCAAGACCAACCAGGGAAAGCTCTACAGCATCCTGCTGCTGCCGCTGGCCCTGATGAGCCTGGAGGGCGTCACCCCGATCACCAGCTTTCCAGCTGCCGGCACGGCGACAGTGACCCAAACGGTGGCTGCCACACCAGCCGGCGTGGAAGCGGCCCTGGCGGCCGCGCCGCTCTTCGACCGGACGCCACCAGCCTTCCTCGGGCTGGGGTTCCCCCGTCCGCTGGCCGCCGACGGCTCGGGGCTGGCGGTCGGCGACCGTCGCACGATCTGGTTTAGCGGCCGCAACGGCACCCGCGCCACCCTCGTCCTGGAAGTCGTCCAGAGCGAGCCGGGACACGTCCGCTTCCAGGCGGGCACCGACCAGACGGCCATCGCCCGGTGGCTGGGATGGCAGGACGCGGACGTGACCTGGCAATCGACCGGCGCCCATCGCACGCGCGTCACCTGGACGCTGCACTACATCCGGCGGCTGAGCCCCGCCTGGTACTTCGGGCCGTTCGAGCAGTACGCCGCCACCCTCTCGGCTGGGTATCTGATCGGGACCGCCGCCACACCGCGGTGAACCTGAGGGACGCCGCGCTCATCCGGGGAGTGATCCTCTTCCTGCCGCTGGCCCTCGCCGTCGGGCTGTGGCGGTGGCGGCAGCCAGATCGACGTCTGGGTGCTGGCGCCTTCCTGGCTTCGGCCTGGATGCTCTCGGCCGGCCTGGCCATCCACCTCGTCGCCGTGCGCGCCGGCTTCTGGCATTACGACGCGCGGGGCGCGGTCTGGCTGGGCCTTCCCGTCGATGTCTACCTTGGCTGGGCCGTGTTCTGGGGCGCGGTCCCAGTGCTGGCCTTTCGACGGACCAATGTGGCGATCGTCGTGGCGGCCATGGCCCTTGCGGATCTCGTGCTGATGCCGGCGGCATACCCCGTGGTGCGGCTCGGCCCCAACTGGCTAGCCGGAGAAGCGATCGCCCTGGTGATTGGCGCGCTCCCCGCCTACCTGCTGGGTCGCTGGACGGCCGAGGGCGTCCACCTCGCGTGGCGGAGCATCTTGCAGAGCGTCGCCTTCTCCGGGCTGGCCCTCGGGGTCCTGCCTGCCGTGATCCTGACACGGACCGGAGGCTCGCTGCCAACCGTCGATAACAAGTCCAGCGCCTACCTGGCTGTCGGTCTCCAGGTCGTGGCGTTGATCGCCATCGTGGGACTGAGCGCCGTCCAGGAGTTCGTCCAGCGTGGCGGGGGCACGCCCTTTCCCTGGGATCCGCCCCAGCGCATCGTCACCACCGGTCCGTATGCCTACCTGGCCAATCCCATGCAGGCGTCGATGACGCTCCTGATGCTCGCCGTCGGGGCGATCGCCCACAGCTGGTGGGTGGCCGCGGCAGCCATCGTGTCGGCCGTCTTCAGTTCCGGGCTGGCCGCCTGGCACGAGGATGGCGAGCTCACACGGCGCTTTAGGCCGGCCTGGGATCGCTATCGGGCGGAGGTCAGGCCCTGGCTGCCGCGATGGCGACCAGCGGTCGCGTCCGGGAAGACCGCTCGCCTGTATTTCGCCGAGAGCTGCACGGCCTGCAGCGGCCTGGCCCGCTGGCTGCCAACGCTGGAGCCACTCGGACTCGACCTGTTGCCTGCGGAAGGGCTCGAGCCCCAACCGCGGCGGCTGACGTACGTCGGAACCGATGGCGCCGTCGACCGCGGCGTGCGAGCCCTCGGTCGCGCGCTCGAACACGTCAACCTGGCGCTGGCATTTCTCGGATGGACCATCCGGCTGCCGGTGGTCGGCGAGTTCGTCCAACTGCTGACGGACGCGGTGGGCGGCGGCCCGCGTGAGCTACCCCGGCCCGTCAGCGCCTGAACGCGGAGGTCCCACGGCTAGAATTGGGGCGGTCTTTGGGTGAAAGGAGGATATCGTGGCTGACAAGGTCGTCCACTTCGAGCTCCCTGCCGACAATCTCGAGCGCGCCCAGAATTTCTATCGCACCGCGTTTGACTGGTCGATCAACACCGTTCCCGGGATGGGCTACACCCTGGTCCAGACGACTCCGTCGGGCACGGACGGGAGTCCCACCCAGCCGGGGGCCATCAATGGCGGGATGCTGGCACGGCAGGCGCCAATCAAGAATCCAGTGATCACGATCGAGGTGTCCAGCATCGACGCCTCCCTCAAACAGATCGAAAAGCTCGGCGGACGGGTGCTGCGCGACAAGCAACCCGTGGGCGAGATGGGATTCGCCGCCTACTTCTCGGATACCGAGGGCAACGTCTTAGGTCTCTGGCAAACTGCCTGACCAGTTTTAGTCGCCCATACTGGTCCTGGAGGAATTGCCATGAGCGAAAAAGTGGATGCGGTCGTCATTGGCATGGGGCCGGGCGGCGAAGACGCGGCGGGCAAGCTGGCCGAGGCCGGCCTCAACGTGGTGGGGATCGAGAAGGAACTGGTAGGGGGCGAGTGCCCGTACTGGGGGTGCATCCCCAGCAAGATGATGATCCGGGCGGCCGACCTGCTGGCCGAAGCCCGGCGCATCCCAGGCTTCGCCGGCTCGTCTACCGTCACCCCCGATTGGGGCCCGGTCGCGAAGCGAGTCCGCCAAGCGACGGACAACTGGAACGACAAGGTGGCGGTGGATCGGTTCGAGGGCAAGGGCGGGCATTTCGTGCGCGGGATAGGCCGCATCACCGGGCCCTCGAGCGTGTCGGTCGATGGCCGGAGCTTCGAGGCGGGACGGGCCGTCGTGATTGCCACCGGCAGCGCCCCGGCGACGCCGCCGATCCCGGGTCTGGCCGGCGTTCCGTACTGGACGAATCGGCAGGCCATCGAAGTGGAGCAGCTGCCGCGCTCATTGATCGTGGTGGGGGGTGGGGCCATCGGCCTGGAGCTGGCCCAGGTCTTCGCCCGGTTCGGGGTCGCGGTCACCGTCGTCGAAGCCTTAGCGCGGCTGCTGGCCATGGAGGAGCCCGAGGCGAGTGAGGTCGTGAGCGCCGTCTTCCAGCGGGAAGGCCTCACGGTTCACGCCGGCGCCGCCATCGAGTCAGTGGAACGGCAGGGCAGCCAGGTCGTGCTCACCCTCAAGGGCGGCCAACGGCTGGCTGCGGATCAGCTGCTGGTGGCCACCGGCCGCCAGTCCAACCTGAAAGCGATCGGTGTCGACGCCCTGGGCATCGACACTTCCCAGCGGTTCGTCCCGGTGGACGATCACCTGCGGGTGAAGGAAAAAGTCTGGGCTATTGGCGACGTGACCGGCAAGGGCAACTTCACCCATGTGGCGACCTACCAGGCCGACATCGCGGTCAAGGACATCCTGGGAATCCCCATTGAAGGCGCCAACTATCAGGCGCTTCCGCGCGTCACCTTCACCGATCCGGAAGTGGGCGCCATCGGCCTCACCGAGGCGACGGCACGGAAGCAGGGCATTCGGGTGGAGACTGGCATCCAGCAAAACGCAGCCATTACTCGCGGGTGGATTCACGGCCCAGGCAACGACGGCCTCATCAAGCTGGTCGCCGACGCCGATCGAGGCGTCCTGGTGGGCGCCACCTGCGTCGGCCCGCGCGGCGGCGACATGCAGTCGATGCTGGAGCTAGCAGTCAGGGAATCCATCCCGGTGGACCGCCTGCGCCACCTGATCTACGCCTACCCCACGTTCTATCGAGGGATCGGGGAAACGGCCCGCATGTTGCCGACCGGAGTGGCGCAGAGGGCCGCGGTCTCCTAGGCCGCTACTTCTTCGACGCCTGGTAGTAGGGGTTCGTGCCCGCCGCGTGGTCGGTGGTATCGACGATCCGGGTGACCTCCGGGACGGCGGCCTTGATCGCCACCTCCACGCCCTGGCTGAGGGTCACCGAGACCTGGGCACAGCCCTGGCAGCCGCCGCCCATGGCGATGTAGGCGGTGCCGTTCTCCACGTTGAGCAGGTCGACATACCCCCCATGCGCCGCGATGGCCGGATTGATCTGCTCGTCGAGGACTGCCTGCACCCGGCCGGCAATCGGGTCGGCCCAGCCCTCGTTGGGATTGTCGATGCGGAGCGCGCCTCCCAGCCGCGAGTCGTCGTAGGCGATGGTGGCCCCATCCAGGTGGGTGGCGCTGATGGGATCCATCAGCACCCGCAGCCCCGCGAGGTCGACCTCGATGTCGCCCGGTGGGGCGTCTTGCGGGTCGACCAGGTCCAGCTGGTAGACGAAGCGTCCGCTGCGCCGCCCGGTGATGGCGATGTGCAGGCAGGCGTCGGGATGGCCCGCACGCTCGCGCACCGTGCCGATCTTGTGCCAGGCATCTGGCGTCACCGTCAGGGCCGGTTTCTCCACCTAGTCAATATAGTGTCCCGGATCGGAGATACGATGGAAATTCGCGACCTTCTCACCGAATCTCCAATCCGGGACACTAGAACGCGATGGCTCGCGTGCTCCTCCTGGTGCCAACCAGGACCTATCGGACGGCTGACTTCATGAGCGCGGCGCGATCGCTCGGGATCGAGGTGGCGATCGGCTCCGAGCAGCGGTCGGCCCTGGCCGGCCTGATGCGCGACCGGATGCTGGGCGTCACCTTCGAGCACGTGGATCGGGCCGTGGCGGCCATCGCGCGTTTCGCGGCCCGCCATCCGCTGGATGCCATCGTGGCGGTGGACGACACCGGGACCGTGGTGGCCGCCGCCGCCTCGGCGGCCCTGGGCCTGGCCGGTAACTCGGTCGAGCCCGTCCGCGCGTCGCGCGATAAGGGGCGCGCCCGGGAGCGGTTCGCGGCCGCCGGGCTGCTCACGCCGCGATTTCAGATCTTCGGCAGCGATGCCGACCCGGCGTCGGTCGCGGCCGCCGTGCGCTACCCCTGCGTGGTCAAGCCGGTGGACCTGTCGGGCAGCCGAGGCGTCATTCGGGCCGACGATGCCGATTCGTGCGTGGCGGCCTTCACCCGGGTGGGGGCTTTGGTCCGATCGCCCGATGTCTGCCGGCCTGGCTCCGCCCCACAGTCGATCCTGGTGGAGGACTTTATCCCCGGGGCCGAGTTTGCCCTGGAGGGCTTGCTTCGCGGCGGCGTGCTCGAGACGCTCGCCATCTTTGACAAGCCCGACCCGCTCAACGGTCCATTTTTCGAAGAGACCATCTATGTCACCCCATCGCGCCAGCCCGACGCCGTGCAGGCCGAAATGGCGCACACGGTGCAGCGCGCCACCCGAGCCCTGGGTCTGACCGAAGGGCCCGTGCACGCCGAGGTCCGGCGCAATGAGGCGGGCACCTTCATGCTCGAAGTCGCGGCCCGTTCCATCGGCGGCCTGTGCGCCCGCACCCTGCGATTCGGGATGGGGGTCTCGCTGGAGGAGCTGATCCTTCGCCACGCGGTTGGCCTTCCCATCCAGTCGCTTCGGCGGGAGGACCGCGCGGCCGGGGTGCTGATGCTGCCCATTCCCCGGCCAGGCGTACTCCGGCAGGTCCGGGGCCAGGAGGAGGCACGCCAGGTGCCTGGCATCGAGGGTGTGGTGCTCACCGTCCCGGCAGGCGAGCGGCTGGTTCCGCTTCCGGAGGGCGATCGCTATCTGGGGTTCGTATTCGCCCGCGGCCCCAGTGCCGCCGACGTGGAGCGGGCGCTGCGGACTGCCCAGCAGCACCTGGTGGTGGAGACCGCGTGATCCGGCGAATCCTGGTGCCGCTGGACCTCGGGCGATTGAGCGAGGCCAAGCTCCCTATCGCCGAAGAGCACGGCCGGGCGTTTAACGCCGAGCTGATCCTCCTCCACGTGCTGGCGCCAGGCGAAGCCACCGGAAAATCCGTGACGACGGCGGAAACGCGCGCGCGCACCTATCTGGATGCGCTGGCCGCACGTCTGCGCTCGGAAGGGATCGCCGCGCAAACCCTGCTGCGCTCGGGGAGAGCGGCCGATGTGATCGTGGCCGAGATCGAGGAGCAGCACGCCGACCTGGTCATCCTGGGCAGCACCGTGCGCCAGGGACTGTCCCGTCTGCTGCTCAGCAGTGTGGCCGAGGACGTCGTGTCCAGGGCAACGGTGCCCCTCCTGCTGGTGCGCCCGGCTGGCCGGGCTGAGGGCGAGCCGGCGGTCCGCAGCTTTGACGATGACGCCGTACGAGCTGGGCCGGTGGCCCCGCGGATCCTCGGCCTGCGTACCGTTGAGCTGGCCCGGATCGTGGGCAGCGTGGGCCGGGCGCCGCAGCTCAACGAACAGTTTCGAAGCCGCAGCCACGATCCCCACGAGGAGGCACGCTTCAATTCGATCATGCGCGCCCTCCAGGAAGGCAAGGTGCTCCCCCCGGTCGAGCTGTACAAGCTCGGCTACGGCTACTACGTCCTGGACGGCAACCATCGGGTGGCGGCCGCCAAAGCCCTGGGTCAGCCCGAGATCGACGCGATGGTCACGGAGTTCGTTCCGCTCAAGGACATGCAGGCCCAGCGTGTCTTCGCCGAGCGCCGGATCTTCGAGTCGGTGACCGGCCTCACCCGGGTCGGGGCCACCCGCCAGGGAACCTATCCCCGGCTCGAAGGGCTGGTGCGCGCCTTCGCCAGCGAGCGCGGCATGAACGATCTGCGCCAGGCGGCGCAAGATTGGGAGGGCGAGATCTTTCGGCCGGTGTCGAAGGCGATCCGGGCGCGCCGCCTGACCCAGAAGTTCCCGGGCGAGCGCACGGCCGACGTGCTCGTCCGGGTGGCAGACTGGCGTGACCAGCCGGGCAAACAGCTGTCCTGGGAGGAGGCGGTGGCAGGCTACGGGGCCAGTCAGCAACCCTAACCAGGGCTGCGTATCCTTACTAAGGTGGCGGAAGCGCAGCTCGAAATCGCTCATCCGCCGCTCTCCGATGCCGGCCCGCGCTATCTGAACCGCGAGCTCTCCCACCTGAGCTTCGAGGAGCGCGTCCTGGCCCTGGCCGAGGATCCTTCCCTCCCCCTGCTAGAGCGGGTTCGGTTCCTCGCCATCCTGAGCCAGAACCTGGACGAGTTCTACCAGGTCCGGGTGGCCGGCCTGAAGGAGCAGCAGGCGGTGGTCCCCCCACCCGTCTCGCCAGACGGCCTGACCCCGGGCGAACAGCTGAGCGCTATCCGCCGCGGCGTGGACGCGCTGGGGGCGCGCCAGTCGCGGGTGTTCAACAAGGACCTCCTGCCGCGGCTGGCCGAAGCCGGGATCCATTTTTTGCGCACCGTCGACCTCAGCCATGCCGATCTGGCGTATCTGGCCGACGTCTTCAACGAGCAGATCTTCCCCGTCCTGACCCCGCTGGCGGTCGACCCGGCCCATCCCTTCCCCTACATCTCGAACCTCTCACTGAATCTGGCCGTCATGGTCCGGGGGCCCCTCGGCCGGCGCTCTCGCTTCGCGCGGGTCAAGGTGCCCCCCGTGCTGCCCCGGTTCATCGCGCTCCCCGAGGGCCGCGGCTTCGTCCCCCTGGAGCAGGTGATCGCGGCCCACCTGGACGTGCTCTTTCCCGGCATGGAGATCGTGGGCCATCATCCGTTCCGGGTCACTCGCGACGCCGACCTCGACCTGGTGGACGACGAAGCCGAGGACCTGCTGGCCGCGATTCAGATGGAACTGCGTCGCCGCCGCCGGCAGGCCCCCGTAGTGCGCCTGGAGATCGACAGCGGGATGTCGGAGGAAGTACTGGGGCTCCTCTTGCGGGAACTGGAGATCGACTCCAGCGATGTCTACCTGATCGACGGGTTGCTGGACCTGGGCGCGCTATGGGCCATCTACCAGCTCGACCGGCCGGATCTCAAGGAGGAGCCCTGGGCAGCCGTGACCCAGATCCGCCTCAAGGAACAGAACGCCGATGGCGAGGGCGCCGAGCTGTTTGATGTCATGCGTGACGGCGATGTGCTGGTCCACCATCCCTACGAGTCCTTTGCCACGTCCGTGGAAGCGTTCATCGACGCGGCGGCGGCCGATCCTGGCGTGCTGGCCATCAAGCAGACGCTCTACCGGACCTCCGGGCCGGCCAGTCCCATCGTCCGTTCCCTCATCCGGGCGGCCGAGACGGGCAAACAGGTGGTGGCCCTGGTCGAGCTCAAGGCGCGGGGCGACGAGCAGGCCAATATCGCCTGGGGGCAGGCGCTGGAGGAAGCGGGCGTCCACGTCGTGTACGGCGTTGTCGGCCTCAAGACCCACGCCAAGGTCACGCTGGTCGTCCGCCACGAGCCCGACGGAATCCGGCGCTATGTGCACGTCGGCACGGGAAACTACAACCCGCGGACGGCGCTGACCTACGAGGACGTCGGCTTGCTCACCGCCGACCCCGACATCGGCCACGATGCCGGCGAGCTGTTCAACTTCCTGACGGGTTACAGCCGCCAGCGGCAGTTCCGCAAGCTGGTGGTGGCGCCCCTGGGGATGCGGGCCCACCTCACCCAGCTGATCCGGCGCGAGGCCACTCGACCCGACGGCCGGATCGTGCTCAAGGTCAATCACCTCGTCGACCCGGAGATCATCGATGCCCTGTACGAAGCGGCGCAGGCCGGCGCCGATATCGACCTGGTTGTACGAGGCCTGTGTGCTTTGCGGCCGGGCGTGCCAGGCCTCTCGCAGCGGATCCGCGTCCGGTCGATTGTGGGCCGGTTCCTGGAGCACTCGCGGATCTTCCGCTTCGGCAGCGACCGGGAGGGCGCCCAGTACTACCTGGGCTCGGCCGACCTGATGCCGCGCAACCTTGATCGCCGGGTGGAGGCGGTGACGCCCATCCTGGATCCGGCCCTCAAAGCGCGGCTGGCGCAGATCATGGAGGTCGTCCTCAGCGACGACCAACTCGCGTGGCAGCTCAATCCCGATGGCACCTGGGAGAAGGTGCCGACCCGTCGGGGGATCAACAGCCAGCGGCGCTTCGAGGAGCTGGCCCTGGCCCGCGCCCAGGGACTGATCGTCCGCGATGGCGATTGAGCGCGAGATCAAGCTGGTCGCGGCGCCGGACTTCCGGCTGCCCGCCCTTGACGGCCTGGTCGACGGCGCCTCGGTCTCTGACGTGGAGACCCTCAAGCTCTCCACCGTCTACTACGACACCCCCGACCTGCGCCTGACCCGGTGGGGGTGCGGGCTGCGCTTGCGAGAAGGCGAGGGATGGACGGTCAAGCTCCCGGCGCCGCCTGAAGGCGAGGTCCTGGCCCGTCACGAGCTGACCTTTCCAGCCGAGAGTCCGGAGCCGCCCGCCGCCGCGCTCGACCTGCTGCGCGCCTATGTGCGGCGCTCCAGGCTGGTGCCCGTGGCGAAGCTGTCCACAGTCCGCCGTCGGGTCCGCTTGCAGGACGCCGACGGCGGCGTGCTGGCCGAGGTGGACGATGACGTGGTGTCGGTGGTACGCGGGCACCGGGTGGCCAGCCGATTCCACGAAGTCGAGGTCGAGCTGGGCACGGGCCGCCGGGATGGCTTCCTCGATCCGCTGCTGGCCCGCCTTCGGGAGGCCGGCGCCGGGCCGACCGATCCCACGCCCAAGCACGTGCGGGCGCTGGGGCCCAAAGCGCTGGAGCCCCCGGAGGTGGTGGCCGAGGAGCTTGACAAGAACGCGAATGTGGTCGATCTGGTGCGCAACGTGATCGCGGGCGCGGTAGCCTCGCTGCTCCGGCGCGATCCCCTGATCCGGGTGGGAGACGACCCGGAGAACATTCACAAGGCGCGCGTCGAGACCCGACGCCTGCGCACGATGCTGCGCATCTTCCGCCGGCTGCTCGATGCCGACTGGGCCTCCTCACTGCGCACCGAGCTCGGGTGGCTCGCCGACGAGCTGGGAGGCGTGCGCGATCGGCAAGTCTTGCTCGCGCGCCTGCAAGGGAAGGCCGCTGACCTGCCCGCAGGCGATCACCCGGCACTGGCCCGACTCACCGAGCGCCTGGCGGTCGAAGCCGACGCGGCGCTGAACGGCCTGCTGCTCGCCCTCCGTTCTGACCGCTACGCTGACCTGCTGGAACGTCTGGTGGCCGCCGCCCAGGCGCCGGTGCTGGTCGTTGACGGCGCGAAGCCAGCCAGCAACATCATCCCGGCGCTCACCGCGCGCGCCTGGCGAAAACTCCGAAAGTCGGTCAAGGCGGTGCCGGCCGAGGCGTCCGACACGGAGCTGCACCGGATTCGCATCCTGGCCAAGCGGGCCCGGTACGCGGCCGAAGCGGCCGAGCCGGTGGGAGGCAAGCGGGCGGCCGCCTTCGCCCGGTTGGCCACCCGGCTGCAGGATGTCCTGGGAGAACACCAGGACAGCATCAATGCCCAGACGTGGCTGCGGGCGGCCGCGGAACCTCCGCAAGCCTTCGTGGCCGGTGAGCTCTGTGCCATGGAACGGGCCACCGCGGTGGAGGCCCGTAAGGTCTGGCCCGAGGCATGGGCCGCGCTCGACCGCCGACGCCTTCGGACCTGGATGACCTAGTGACCGATTCTCCCTCCCCCTTGCGGGGAGCGGTAGGGGTTGGGGTATTTCGAGAGGCTCTTGCCACGACCCATGGAACCGAACGCCTGACGGAAAGCGCATCGCCGGAGCTCGCAACCGGGAAATCGCCAGCCGCGTGCTCGGGCCTCCTGGGAAGTGTTCTCAAGCCCCCCAGGGAAGCACGGTCAGCCCGATTCGGGCTGAGAAATCCGCA
>DASPZT010000203.1:0-14591 GCA_035636135.1 Candidatus Limnocylindria bacterium
CGATCCCAAAACCAATGCCGCTGCCCACCTGTGCTTCTCTGCGGCGGCGCGGGGCCTGATCTGTCGCGGGCCGGACCGCGCCGACGACGAGCCTACCTACGTTCTTTTCGAAGATTGGGTCAGTAAGCGGTCCCCGAGGCCGAAAGACCCGTTGGCCGAGCTGGCTACGCGTTACGTCGGTGCCTATGGCCCGGCCGATGTCCGTGACTTTGCCACCTGGGCGGGGATCCCCCTGGCCGACGCGCGCCAGGGGTTCGAACGCATCAAGGCCCGGCTGGTCGAGATCGAGGTGCTAGGGAAGCCAGCCTGGATGCTGGCGGGGACTGATCGAACCGCCAGCGTATCGAGGCCGGGCGTGCGTCTGCTGGGAGCCTTCGACGCCTACCTCCTCGGCTATGCCAGGCGCGACCTGGCGCTGTCTCCGACGTTCGCGCGCCGTATCCAGGCCGGCGGTGGCTGGATTCATCCGGCGCTGGTCGTCGACGGACGCGTGGTGGGCACCTGGCGGCAGCAGCGGACAGCTGGCGGGCTGGCCGTCACGGTCGAACCCTTCGCGGCGATTCCTCGCAATGTGCAGCCACGGCTCGAGGCCGAGGCCCAGGACGTCGGCCGATTCCTCGGCCTCGACGTCCAATTCGCCGTCGGCAGGCGAAGAATCTAAGCTTCGGTGTCTTCGAGCGGGACCCCCGAGCCGCACAGCGGGCACCCGGCCGGTGTCCACAATCCGCTGGAGAGGGTGGCGATGCTCTCGAGTGGAATCCCGGCGGCAGCGGCCATGCCCGGCGCCGAAGACCCAAGTACCACTAAGGCACCAAGCGCTGCGGGTCGAGCCCCGCAAGCAGTCAGGTCCGCCAGTGTCCCCCGAAGCGCGGATCCGGCGTTGATGGCGTCGTCCACCACCGCGACGTTCTTCCCGCGGATGCCGGCTCGAAGCGCGCGCGGTAGCTGGTAATCCACGGCGGACAGCCCGGCCGTTCTCGGCTGCGATCGCTCCGCGTAGTAGAAGTCCACATCAAGCTCGGACGCAATGAGTTGTGCCACCAACGCACCTCCGACCAACGGACCGCAGACAGCTTCGATTCCGTGTGGCTGGAGGCGCTCCGCCAGTTCCCCCACGAAAGGCCGAAGCCGAGCGGGCTGGACGAACAAGAGATCGAGGTCGAGCCAGAGATCGCTGTGATGACCCGATTCCAGCTTGAAGTGACCCTTTCGGGCCGCGAGCAAGCTCGACAGATTTCCCTCCCCCTCAGGGGGAGGGTCAGGGAAGGGGTGCATGCGGGACGCTACAGGCGGAGCGGGCGCGGCTCGGCAAAGATGGCCGCCGGGTCCTCCTTCCACCTGGCCGGTTGGACATCGATGTACAGCTCGATTTCGACTCCGTCGGGATCCTCGATGTACAGGCTGTGCGTCACCCCGTGGTCGGTGGAACCGACGATCTTGGCCCCGGCCGCCACCAACTGGTCGCGCGCCTCGCGCAGCTCGGCATCAGACTCGCCGACCTTCAGCCCGAAGTGGTACAGACCGACCCGGCGTCCGCTGGGGATGGGGGCCGCACTGTCACCGACTTCGATCAGGAGCAGCTCGTGGTGGGTGCGACCAGATGTGAAGGCCGCCGCCGGAAAACCCAGCTCTGCCCCAGGAGCCTTGATCTGCTTCCAGCCGAGGACCTCGCCGTAGAACCGCCGCGAGCGCTCCAGATTGCGAACATACAGCACCAGGTGGCCGAGCTCTTTGACCTGCATATCGGCACCTCCCGCTCCATAGTGGGACATTTCGGCGCCTCAGCGTCGAATCGAATCGTCCGAGTGGCGGCTCCGGTCCCGATCCGACAGCAGGGTCCAGCCCAGGAGGCCGGGGAGGGCGAACGCCAGCGCATTCAGGTCACCGTGGATGGCCGCCATCCAGCGCAGGTCAAGGGCCGGGACGGCGAAAACGCGGCTCACGGCGTAGTCCACGCCCAGCAACATGGGCAGCAGCACGCCGGCGGCGGAGAGGCGCAGCAACCAGCGGGCAGCCGCGTTCTCCAGGGCCGGCGCGATGAGGAACGCCGTGATCCCGGCAATAGTAAGGATGCCGCCCGCCAGCAGCACCGGGCCCGCAATGGTCGCCGCCGCCGACCGGGTGGTGATCCCGATGGCGGTGATCGGCGTCCCCACCACCACCATCGCCGCGGCTGTGGCAGCCACTCGCCGTACCGTTTGCCCGGCATTGCGCAGCGCGTGGACCGCCAGCGCTGCCAGCAGGGTGGCGGCGAACCCCGCATAGTGAAAGTGAACGCCGGTCAGCTCGACGATCGCTGGGCTAAATCCAAGCCGCATCCCGCCCCGGGAGGCGACCAGCCAGGCGGCTCCCACGCTGAGGGAGGCCAGCGCCGCCGCGGAGACCAGCGGCACCGGCCGCCAGGAGCGGGTCTCGAGAAGCTCTAGCAATCCGGCCAGGCTGCCGAGTGCGCAGGGACAAAGCCATCCCAGCGCGATGAGTCCGGCGGTCCATCCCTGCGGGTGAAGGAACGCGATCACCGCGGCGACAGCACCGACCGGCTGCACGAGCCGAGCCAGCCGCAGCATCCGAATAGCCTGCTGGCCGCGCAGCGGGACCAGCCGCAAGCCGAGCGGCACGATCACGACGGGTGCCAGCAGCAGCAAGAGGTCCACCAAGGTCAGCTGGCCGATGACGATCGGAAAGGGGGCGGTGTCGGTCGTCAGGCCGCCGACCCCCGCGACCCGGCAGCCCGATAGTGCCGGTCCAGTTCTGAGGCGTACCGCCGGCCGAGCGAGTCGCCCGCCTGGCGGGCCCAGTCACTCAACCGGGTGGGGCAGGTCGATGGCTGCTTGGACACCAGCAGCTCGGCCATCAACCCGCGCAGCTCGGCGCCGGTCAGGACCAGGTCCCGGACGGCAAGACTGACGGCTTTGGTGCCGGCGATCACAACGCTGGGTGGCAGGTGAATCAGCGGCGTGTGGCGACCGATTGCCTCCCGCAGCGTTCGCACAAGGGCTTCGAATGTGAAGATCTCGGGGCCGGCCACGTCGGTGACCACGTTCCCGCCCAGTCGGCCGGCCTCGACGATCCTGTCCGCGTAGTCTTCGACGAAGACCGGCTGCAGCCGGTAGCGGCCATCGCCCGGGATGCCGAACACGGGGAGGTGACGCAGGAACCAGGCGATGTTGTTGATCAACACGTCGCCGTGGCCGAAGAGCAGCGTCGGGCGGATGATGGCGTAGGAGAGGCCCGATTGGCGGACGACGTCTTCCAGCTGGGCCTTGCCGCGGTAGTAGGGGAGATCGGAGTCCGTCGGGTTGGCGATGCTGACGTGGACCAGGCGTCGAACCCCGGCGGTGCGGGCCGCTTCCACCAGCACCGTCGTGTTGCGCACCGCTTGGGCGAAGCTGGCCGCGCCGTGCGTCGACCGGACCCAGTAGGTGTTGTAGAGCGTGTCGGCCCCGCGCAGGGACTCGCGGAGGCGTTCCGGCCGCGTGAAGTCGAGGGGATGCACCTCGATCCGTCCGGCGAGCGGATGGCCCGGAGCTGGATGGTTGGTGAGCGTCCGCAGCCGCCGCCCACGGTCGAGCAGCCGGGGGGCGATGAAGCGGCCGGTATAGCTGAAGGCGCCGGTGACCACGTCCAGGTCGCTCATGGCCTCCGCCCCCGGCGTCGTTTGAGCGTACGATTTGAGCAGATGCTTAAATTGTAGACCACGCTCCGGCCAGGTTCAAGGGGTTCACGGACTCGTTGCAGGCTAAGCTCCAAGCCGGGTGACCATGGCCAGAGCTGCCAGCATCCTGGTAGCGGAAGACGACCGGGCCCTACGCGAAGCCGTGGCGTCCGCGGTCCGCGGAGCGGGGTTCGAAGTGGCCGTGGTCGGAGACGGCGCCGCGGCCGTTCGGGCGCTTCGGAGCGCCACGCCGGACGTGGTGCTGCTGGACATCGGGCTGCCGTTCGTCGATGGCTGGCGTGTGCTGGCCGAAATCCAGGGCCCGAGCCAGCCATCGGTGATCATCATCAGCGCGCGCGGCGATCAGGAGGACAAGGTGCGGGCGCTGGACATGGGTGCCGACGACTACCTGGCCAAGCCCTTTGGCACCGAGGAGCTCCTGGCCCGGATCCGCGCGGTTCTGCGTCGAGCCCAACCGCCCGCCGAAGCGCCCCGGACCATCACCGCGGGCCACGTGGTCGTCGACCTCGGCCGCCGGGCCGTTCTCAGGGACGGGGTTGAGGTCCGCCTCTCGCCGACCGAGTACGTGCTGATCGCCGAGCTGGCGCGTCATGCCCACGAAGTGATGGACTTTCGGACACTGCTCCAGCGGGTGTGGGGCCCGGCCTACGCGGACGAGCGCCACTACCTGCGGGTCTTCATCCAGCGCCTGCGCCACAAGCTGGAAGCGGATCCAGCGCGCCCGGCTGTGATCGAAACCATCCCCGGCCGAGGGTATCGGTTCGGTCCGGCCGTCGAATCGTTTACGGATCGTTGACGGTTTCAGTCGTAGGCTTCAATCGTGCTTCTCGATTTGGCGATGCTCGGCCTGGCGCTCCTGCTCACCGTGGGCGCCTGCCTCTACATCTACGGGTTGAAGAGGCTGCCCTGAGATGCAATACGTGATCACCGGCGTGGTCGCCCTGCTGGTGACGCTGTACCTGTTCGCCGCCCTGCTCTTTCCGGAGCGCTTCTGAGATGGTCCTTGACCTGATCGGGGTCGCCGTGACGTTCATTGCGGTGGGGATCGCGGCCTGGTTCCTGGGCAACTACATGGTCCCCGTCTTCACCGGCGGGCGGGTTTTCCTGAGTCCAGTGGTGCGCCCGGTTGAGGTCTTGTTTTACCGTCTGATGGGCATCCGGGAGGACGAGGAGCAGGGCTGGATCACGTACACGGTCGCCATGCTGGCCGTCTCCGCGGTCAGCTTCCTCTTCACCTACGTCATCCTGCGGGTCCAGGACCACCTGCCCTTAAACCCAATGGCGCTGGGCGCGGTAGCGGCGGACCTGGCGTTCAACACCGCGGTCAGCTTCACCACCAACACCAACTGGCAGAACTACACCGGCGAACAGACGATGTCCTACTTCTCCCAGATGGTGGGCCTGGTCCTCCACAACTTCCTCTCGGCCGCCGCCGGCATCGCCCTGGCGGTGGCGCTGATCCGGGGCATGTCCAGCCGGAAACTGAAAACGCTTGGCAATTTCTATGTCGATGCGACCCGGGCCACGCTCTACATCCTGATCCCGATCTCGGTGGTGGCCGCCTTCATCCTGATCTCCCAGGGCGTCGTTCAGAGCCTTGGGAGCTACCCGTTGGCGCACACCGTGCAGGGCGCGCAGCAAACGATCGCCGTTGGCCCCTTCGGCTCCCAGGAGGCCATCAAGGACCTGGGCAACAACGGCGGCGGGCCCTTCAACGCCAACTCGGCGCATCCCTTCGAGAACCCCAATGGGTTCACCAATCAGTTCGAGATCTTCCTGCTGCTGTTGATCCCCTTTGCGCTTGTAATCACTTTTGGCCGCATGGTGGGCAACCTCAAGCAGGGGCTGGCCATTGGGGGCGCTATGGCGGCCATCCTGCTGGTCGCGACGGGAATCGCGATCGGGGCCGAGCAAATCGGCAATCCCGCCCTGACGGCGGTCGGCGCCAACCAGGCCAACACGGCCACCCAGGCGGGCGGCAACATGGAGGGCAAGTCGGTTCGCTATGGACCGGTCTACTCGGCCGAGTTCGCCGCGGCGACCACAGGAACCAGCACCGGGTCGGTCGACTCGAGCCACGATAGCTTCACGCCCATTGGCGGCATGGTGCCGCTGGTCCTGATCCAGCTGGGCGAGATCGCGCCGGGCGGGATCGGCGCCGGCCTGTACTTCATCCTGGTTTTCGCCATCCTGTCGGTCTTTATCGCCGGGCTGATGGTGGGCCGAACGCCGGAGTACCTGGGCAAGAAGATCGAATCAAGAGAAGTCCGGCTGGCCTCGTTGGCCGTCCTGATCGACGTGCTCATCATCCTGGGATTCACCGCCATCTCCGTGCTCGCGCCGGCAGCGACGGCGAATGGCGGCGGGCCTTTGAACCCCGGAGCCCACGGCTTCAGCGAGATTCTCTATTCCTTCTCCTCGCAGGTCGGCAACAACGGCAGCGCCTTCGCCGGCCTGAGCGGCAACACGGTCTACTGGAACGCCATGGGCGGCGCGGCCATGTGGCTGGGGCGCTTCTTCGAGGTGATCCCCATCCTGGCGCTGGCCGGCGCCTTGGCCGGCAAGAAAGTGGTTCCGGCCAGCGCAGGCACCCTGGCCACCGACCGGCCTCTCTTTTCCGGGCTGCTCATCGGCGTGATCCTGATTGTCGGCGCTCTCACCTTCTTCCCGGCCCTGGCTCTCGGACCTCTGCTGGAGCACTTCCAGCTGTCGGCGGGCCACCTGGCGCACTGAGATGGAAGAGAAAACCCGCTCCGAACAGTACCGGCGCCGGCGGCGGTCGAGCCTGCTGGACCGCGACATCATGGTCCCGGCCCTGATCGAGAGCTTCACCAAGCTCGACCCCCGCTGGCAGCTGCGCAACCCCGTGATGTTCGTGGTCGAGGTCGGGTCCGTCATCACGACCATCGTCTTCGTGGGCGGGCTCTTTCGGGGCGGGGTCAACGAACTGTTCGTGGGCCAGATCACCCTCTGGCTGTGGTTCACGATCGTGTTTGCCAATTTCGCGGAAGCGCTGGCCGAGGGCCGGGGCAAGGCGCAGGCGGCCAGCCTTCGCCGGGCCCGGACGGAGACGATTGCTCGCCGGCTGGGCCCGGGCGGCAAAGAGGAGCGCATCTCCTCGTCGCAGTTGCGCAAGGGCGATCTCGTCGTGTGCGAGGCCGGCGACGTGATCCCCAGTGACGGCACCATCGTGGAGGGGATCGCCTCCGTCGACGAATCCGCGATCACCGGCGAGTCGGCCCCGGTCATCCGGGAGGCCGGCGGCGACCGCAACGCCGTCACCGGCGGCACCCGCGTGCTTTCCGACCGCATCGTGATCAAGATCACGGCGAACCCTGGCGAGACCTTCCTGGACCGGATGATCCACCTGGTGGAGAGTGCCGCCCGGCGCAAGACCCCCAATGAGATTGCGCTCAACATCCTGCTGGCGGCGCTGACGATCATCTTCATGATCGCGGTCGTCACCCTCCAGCCGTTTGCCATCTACGCGGGCACCTCGGTCAGCATCACGGTCCTGATCGCCCTGCTCGTCTGCCTCATCCCGACCACCATCGGCGCGCTCCTCTCGGCGATCGGCATCGCCGGCATCGACCGGCTGCTGCAACGGAACGTCATTGCGCTCTCCGGCCGGGCCGTGGAGGCGGCGGGCGACGTAGACACGCTGCTGCTCGACAAGACCGGCACCATCACCTTCGGCAACCGCCAGGCGACCGAGCTGCTGACGGCGATCGCGGTGCCGATGGAGCGGATGGTCAACGCGTCGGCGCTGGCCAGCCTGGCCGACGAAACACCCGAGGGCCGGTCGATCGTCGCGCTGGCCCGCCGCCTGGGCGGACCGGACGGGGGTGATCAGAAAGCCATGACGTTTGTGCCCTTCACCGCGACGACTCGGATGAGCGGTGTCGACTTCGACGGGCGGAGCATTCGCAAGGGCGCGGCCGACAGCATCGCGGCCTGGACCGGGTCAGCCCTCCCGGCCGACGTCGCCCAGCAAGTCGAAACGATCGCCCGCTCGGGAGGGACGCCACTCGTGGTCGCGGAGAACCGTGTGGTGCTGGGCACGATTCATCTGAAAGACATTGTCAAGCCCGGTATTTCCGAGCGTTTCGCCGAGCTGCGACGGATGGGCCTGCGGACCGTGATGATCACCGGCGACAACCGGCTCACCGCCGCCACCATCGCCAGAGAAGCCGGCGTCGATGACTTTCTGGCGGAGGCGATCCCGGAGCAGAAGCTGGACCTCATTCGGAAAGAGCAGGCGGCGGGCCGCATGGTCGCCATGACCGGCGACGGCACCAACGATGCCCCGGCGCTGGCCCAGGCGGATGTCGCCGTGGCCATGCAGTCCGGAACGCAGGCCGCCAAAGAGGCCGGCAACCTGATCGACCTGGACAGCGACCCCACCAAGCTGATCGAGATCGTCGAGGCGGGGAAGCAGATGCTGATCACGCGAGGCGCGCTGACCACCTTCAGCATTGCCAACGATGTGGCCAAGTACTTCGCCATCATCCCGGCCATGTTCTTCGTCTCGCTGCCCGAGCTGGGCGCGCTCAACGTCATGCGCCTGCAGAATCCGAGTAGCGCCGTGCTCTCGGCCGTCATCTTCAACGCCCTGATCATCGTGGTGTTGATTCCCCTGGCGCTGCGCGGCGTCCGCTACCGCCCCATCGGGGCGGCGGCCCTGCTCCGCCGCAACTTGCTCATCTGGGGCATCGGTGGGATCATCGCGCCGTTCGTCGGGATCAAGTTGATCGACATCGCTATCACCGCCGTTCACCTCGCCTGAGGAACCATGGAGAGAATCCTTCCGTCTCTGCCGCGCGAGTTGGTTCGATCAATCCGCTTGACCCTGGTGTTCGCCGTGGTCACCGGCCTGATCTACCCGCTGGTGATCACGGGGATCGCCCAGGTCCTCTTCCACGACCAGGCCAACGGCAGCCTGATCGTCAAGAATGGGCAGGTCGTCGGCTCCCGGCTGATCGGCCAGCAGTTCACGGATCCCAAGTACTTCTTCGGCCGGCCGTCGGCGACCCTCAACGTGACCGACGCCACGAAGTCCGATCCTTACAACGCCCAGAACTCCACCGGCAGCAACCTGGCGCCGTCGAACAAGGCGCTCATCGACCGGGTGGCCAAGGCCGTTGACCAGATCCGGAAGGACAACAACTTGAGCGCGGACTCCCAGGTGCCGGTGGACCTGGTGACCGCCGACTTCAGCGGGTTCGACCCCGACATCACGGAGGCCGGGGCCCTCATCCAGGTGGCCCACGTCGCGGCCGCGCGCAGCATCGACCCGGCGAGGGTCAGGGCGCTGGTGGAGAAGTACGTGCAGGGTCGCATGCTGCTGGTCTTCGGGGAGCCCCATGTCAACGTGCTGGCGCTGAACCTGGCGTTGGACAACGGAGAAGCCGGCTAACCGGATAATCTCCTCCCCCTGCAGGGGGAGGGTAGGGTGGCCGTGTCTCGAGCAATTCGGTCTTGTGACCGTTCGTAAGATTGGTCTCGATGGAGACGCCATCGGCCGGCCTCAAACGCGGGCACCTGAAGGTGTACCTGGGCGCCACCCCCGGAGCCGGCAAGACCTTCGCCATGCTCCGCGAGGGTCGGCTCCGACGCGAACGAGGTGAGGACGTCGTCGTCGGATACATCGAGACCTACGGACGGCCCCGCACCGAGGATTTGCTCGCCGGCTTCGAACTCGTTCCGCGCGTGCGAATCCCGTACCGGGGAACGGTCCTCGAGGACATGGACCTGGACGCCGTTCTGGGGCGCCGGCCGGCCGTGGCGCTGGTGGACGAGCTGGCCCACACCAACGCTCCAGGCCTGGCCCACGAGAAGCGCTGGCAGGATGTCGATCAGCTGCGGGACGCCGGGATCGACGTCATCACCACCGTCAACGTCCAGCACGTAGAGAGCGTGAACGACGTTGTCGAGCAGATCACCGGCATCCCGGTACGGGAGACCTTGCCGGACCGCGTGCTCGACACCGCCGATGAGATTCAGTTCATCGACATCTCGCCCGAGGCCCTTCGAAAAAGAATGCGCCACGGCAACATCTATAAGCCGGACAAGGTCGAGACCGCCCTCAACAATTTCTTCCGCCCGGGGAACCTGGCGGCGCTGCGCGAGATTGCGCTCCGCCTGGTGGCCAGCTCGCTGGCCCTCTCCCGCCAGGTGCTGGCCCCGGCCGAAAACGTGCTGGTCGCCATCTCCGGGCGGGAAAGCTCCGAGCCGGTGATCCGCCGCGGCGTCCGGTTGGCCCGCCGCCTGGGTGGGCTGTGCATGGTGGTACATGTCGTCACCGAGGAGAGCGTGGCGGCCGAGCGCTACCAGCGGCTGGCGCGCGAGCTGGGCGCCTCCTTCGCCTCCCTGGGCGGGTCAAGCGTGGCGGAGGCCATCATCGGGGCGGCGCAGCAGGCCCACGTGGGCCACGTCTTCATCGGCGAGTCGCCGGCTGGGGGTTTCTGGTCACGCTGGGACAAGCCCCTGGCGGACGAGCTGATCGACGCACTGCCTGGCGTCGACCTGCACGTCATCGCCAGCCACCATGAACCGCCACCCATCGACGAGCAGCGGCTCACCCCCGAGGCTATTCTCCGGCGGGAGCAAGAGGCCGCCCGGCGGCACGCCGGGCTGCGCGTCTACCTGGGCTATGCGGACGGCAGCGGGACGACGACGGCAATGCTCGATGAAGCACGCCGGCGCCGCGCCCGCGGCACCGACCTGGTGGTGGCCGCCGTCCATGCCGGATCGGCCAGCGCGCTGTCCGGCCTCGAGCTGCTAGGCGGGCCCGACGGAGCCGCGGCCCGCGACCGGCTAGACCTGGAAGCCTTGCTCGCCCGGAATCCGGAAGTCGCCTGTCTCGACGAGCTCAACGGCCTGGACACGGATGGCCGGACACGAGCCGAGGCGATTCCGCGACTCCTGCAGGCCGGCATTACGGTGCTGGGCACGCTGCACCTGCTCGACCTGGCCAGCGTCCGCCAGAGCTATGAGCGCCTCCTCCGGGACCGGTCGCCGGGCAGCGTGGTGAGCGACGACATCCTGCAGCTGATCGATGAGCTGGAGATCGTCGATGTCACTCCGGTCGTGCTGCTGGAGCGGTTGCGGCGGGGCGAGATCATGCCCCCCGCCGAGGCGGCGCGTGCGCTGCAGGCGGAATTCCGCCCGCAAGTGCTGGCGGCCCTCCGCGAGATGGCCTTTCGGGTGATCGCCGAGCACACCGATCGCCGGCTGGTGGCGTACATGCGCGAGCGGAAGATCAGCGCGCCCTGGGAAGCGCGGCCGCGGGTGGTCGCCTGCATCCCTCCGCGTCCGGGCATGGAGGCCAAGATCGAGCAGGCCGCCGTCCACGCGGCTCGGCACGACGCCCAGTTCGCCGTCCTCAGCGTCCGTCCGCCCAGGCTCTCGGAATCGCAGCGGCGCTGGCTGGGCGAGTATGCGGCCCTGGTGCACCAGAAGGGCGGCGAGTTCGTCAGCCTCTACGGCCGCAATGTCGCCGCTACCATCGCCGACTACGTCGGGTCCACCCTGACCACCGAGCTGGTGCTCGGCCGCCGCCATCGGCGCTGGCGCCCCTGGGACACCACCAGCGTCCTGGTCCGGTCGGTCTCGGACGTCGACGTGCACATCCTCCGCCGGGAGGAGCCGGCCGAACCCGCCGGCGCCAAGGCTACGGCTGCGTCTTCGGCAGCATGAATCGGAAGCTCGTCCCGCCCGCCGGCCGGTCTTCTACGGAGATGGTGCCCGCGTGGGCCTCGACCAGCCCTCGCACGATCGCCAGGCCGAGCCCGGTTCCACCGCCGGTATCGGATTGGCCCTTCACGAACCTCCCGAAGAGCCGCCGCCGCAGCTCCGGCGAGATCCCCGGACCCAAATCAATAACCCGGATGGTGACGTAGCCGGGGTCTTCCTGGCTGACCCCGATCTCGATGGGCTTGCCGGCCGGCGCAAAGCGGTCGGCGTTGGACAAGAGGTTCTCGAAGATCTGCCCCAGCCGGTCCCAATCGGCCAGGACGCTGACCGCGGCATCGGCGACGTTCCAGTCCACCCGTCGATCCGGCGAGCTCTTGTGCAGCCGCTCGACCGCGGCCTGCACGGCGTCGGCGAGGACGACCGCCTCCAGCGTCAGGGTCAACGCGCCGCCCTCGATCCGGGCCATGTCCAGCATGTTGCTGACCAGCCGGTTCAGCCGGCGGGCCTCGGCCGCCATGGCCTCGATCCGAAAGCGCACCGAGGCATTCATGGTCTGGGTCAGGAGCATGTTGGTGCTGTCCGTGAGGATGCTGCCGATGGGGGTACGCAGGTCGTGGGACACGCTGGCCAGCAGATCCCGGTAGTACTGCTCGTTCTGCTGCAGCAGCTGGACCTGCTGCTCGGTCCGGGCCAGGCGAATCGCGGCCTGGGCCGCCGCAGCCTGTTCCTGGTTCAGGCGAACGAGCTCGGCATTGAGCTGTTGCAGCTGGTGGGTCAGCGCTTCCGCTCGGACCAGGGTCTGCCGGCGTCGAGAGGCCAGGAAGCCGACCAGTCCGGCGGTCCCAAAGAAGACCAACAGGTTGACCAGGTCCTGGCTATCGGCGATGGTCAGCGTCCCGACTGGCGGGATGAAGAAGTAGTCCACCAGGAAGAAGCTGACCGTGGCCGCCAGCAGCGACGCGAGCAGGCCCCGGAAGACGGCGATACTGGCCACCACGGCCATGTACAGAAACACGTACTCGCGTTGGCGGGCCCCGATCGCGACCAGCACCGCCGTCAGCAGTGCGGGGGCGCCGATGGCCGCCAGGTAGGCGATGATGTCGGCCCATCGAGCACGGGACCGCGTGGCCACGCCCCACAGCGTAAGCCGCGCCGCCAGAAATGCGCAGGCGCCAGGGCACGGCCCCGGGGCCTGGCGCCGTTGAGCCTTAGCTGGCTTTGTTCGCGCAGTCGTTGGTGTAGGTCTTGCTCAGATCCGCGGTCTTGCCCTTGAAGCTCGATACGTAGTTTTGCAGCACGCTGAGGACGGTTTCCGGGCCGCCCTGCGGCATCTTGCAATCGCTGCCGAAGATGGACAGCTGGTTCTGGAGGGCTGCCACGTAGAGATCCCGGCTGGGGACGATGTAGTCGGGCGGCATCTTGTCCGCGATCTCGCCCGCGGTGTGGGCCTTCATCCACTTCAGGGTCTTGACCTAGACGTTGACCAGCCTCTGGACGGCGTCCTTGTGGCTGGCGACCCAGTCATTCTTGGCGAAGATGCCGATTTCAACATATAGCAGAGAGGGGGGCTTGCGGCAAGACCCCGGTGCTGGCCCAGAATTCGGAGCAAATGCGTGTGCTGCTGTCGACCATCGGGTCGCGTGGCGATGTCCAGCCCCTGGTGGCGCTGGCGTTGCAGTTGAGGGAGCTTGGGCAGGACGTCCGCCTGTGCGCGCCCCCTGACTTCGGCGACTGGATCGACACCCTCGGGATTCCCTTCGTCCCCATTGGACCCGAGGTCCGGCCGTTTGCGATCTCCAGCTCACCCGTCGTTCGGGCCAGACCCTCACCCGAACAGATGCGTCAGATTGCGAACGCCACGGTCGCCACCCAGTTCGAGGTGATACCGGTGGCGGCCGAAGGCTGCCACATCCTGGTCGGAGGCGGGGCCCTGCAAATCGCCCTTCGCACGGTGGCCGAGCAGAGGGGAATTCCCTACGCCTACGCCGGTTACTGCCCGATATCCCTGCCCTCCTCGCACCACGCGCCGCCCGCCTGGCGGGGAGATTCAGCGCCGGACGGTCCGGCTGACAACAGCCAGCTCTGGGCAGAGGATGCACAACGCTGGAACGCCTCCTGGGGCGTGGCTCTCAACTCGCATCGGGCATCAGCGGGCCTGGCCCCGGTGGCTGACGTGCGGCGCCACATCTTCACCGACACGCCCTGGCTGGCCGCCGACCCCACGCTGGCGCCCTGGCCTGAGCCTTCGGACCTGGATGTGATTCAGACGGGCGCCTGGATCCAGCCGGACCGGCGTCCACTGTCTGCGGAGCTGGAGACATTCCTCGACGCCGGCGAGCCAACCATCTATCTCGGCTTCGGCAGCATCCGCGCTCCACACGACCTCAGCCAGAACCTGATCCAAGCGGCCCGTGCGCTCGGACGCCGCGCAATGGTGTCCCGCGAGTGGGCCGACCTGGCACTACTGGACGACGAACCCGACTGCCTGTCCATCGGAGAGGTCAACCAGCAGGCGCTCTTCCAGCGGGTCGCCGCCGTCGTGCACCACGGCGGCGCGGGCACCACCACCGCGGCCGCGCGAGCCGGAGCACCCCAGGTCGTCATCCCCCAGCACTACGACCAGCACTACTGGGCCCGGCGAATCGACCACCTCGGAATCGGCAGCGCCCACCCGCCCGTGGTACCGACCACCGACTCGCTGGCCGCGGCTCTTAGCCACGCCCTCCAGCCGGACATCGCCGCCCGTGCCCAGGTCATCGCCAAGGCCGTTCGCACCGACGGCGCCAAGGCCGCCGCCCAGCGATTGATGGCTGCGGACGCTTAGAGCCCATTCTGATTCGGGCTAGGCTGGACGTAGACCAGCGGGCTCTGGTAGGCTCCTCGGACCAATAGCCATTCAACAGAAGGAGCATGGTGTGGAAGGGCAGACGGTTGTTCCCGACGTCGACGCGGTCATCGCTGGGCGGCGGATGCTGGCCCACCCGTTCTATCAGCGCTGGCTGGCCGGGGAGCTGACCCGCGACGACCTTCGCCGCTACGCTGCCCAGTACTTTCGCTTTGAAGCGGCCTTTCCCGGGTACCTGTGCCAGGTGCTGGCCAAGCTGGATACCGCAGCCGACCGCCGGGTGCTGTTGCAGAACCTGGTGGACGAAGAAGGCGGTCCCCAAACGCATCTCGAGCTGTTTGTCCGTTTTGCCAGCGCCCTGGGCCTGCAAAGAGA